>JAWOGE010000216.1:0-4265 GCA_046497165.1 bacterium
CGGCCAATCCGGATTCAGACAATTATCCGAAAAACCACAATCCTTGCAATTCGTAGCTGCGTAGCGTGCTACGCCGTTTGTTATTCAGAATGATTTCAGGGTTGTCCGGTGAAACCTGTAATTCTAACTCAGAGTCGGACGGTTCAGCTTTCATGTACGGTGTTCTTGTGAGTCTGATGCTATTTTGCATGTGCGAAACTTGTATTAAACAACATGCATTTTGAAACAATGCGGGCGTATCAGCTGCGGGAAAATTGAATTTCAGGAGTGTGAATGCGTGCTGTCAACCCACTTGAGAATTATAGGAGCCAACTCTTTTTTTTTCAAGAAAAAATTAAAAAAATATGAGAATATAACCTGAACCGCCCGATTCTCTCATTGAAAAATCACTTGTGATTTTTCAATGCTGGTGTACAAACATTTGTGAAGCTGTCAGTGGTCTAAGTTGCTGGTTTTTTTGATGCGGGAAATTTGAGTTATAAAAGATCTAAACGGCTTAGGTGAGTAAATCGTTTCAGTTTTTTAAAGTTTTCTGAGAGCATCGACTATTGATGTTTTTGATTTTGTAGCACTGTCGACTTTTTTTACAACTCTTGCCGGAACACCGGCCACCACATTCCCGGGTTCAACATCTGAAGTTACAACTGCTCCGGCGGCCACAACACTTCCTTTGCCTATTCTCACGCCTTCAAGTACAACGGCGTTTGCACCGGTGAGTACATTGTCTTCTATTACAACGGGCTGAGCACTTGGAGGTTCGATTACTCCGGCTACCACGGTTCCTGCTCCTATGTGGCAATTTTGACCTATCTGAGCTCTTCCGCCTATTACCACATTCATATCTATCATTGTTTCTTTTCCTATTTCAGCACCTATGTTTATTACGGCTCCCATCATGATTACGCAATTATCTCCGATGTTTACTTTTTCCCTTATGAAAACTCCCGGTTCTATGCGTGCATTATATTGACGATAATCCGCCAGGGGAACAGCTGAATTGCGTCTACTTATCTCCATGTGACTTATTTTTATCTCCCGGTTTTCTTTTACAAAAGATTCTATTTTCCGGCATTCGTCAATGGCAAGTAAAAAATTTTCGCCTTTGAACTGTTTGGAAAATGTATTTTCCGGTACTGTGGAGATGTTTCCTGTAATATATGCAGAGACCGGAGTTTTTTTTTCTGACTTGCTTATGAAGTCAATGATCTCTCTTGAATCCATTTTAAAGCTCCCTTATTTAAAGGATGAAAGTAATTTTTTTGTGAAGCTGAAGACTTTGTCAAGTGATTCGAGATTCATTCTTTCCACGGGTGTATGCGGGTCTTTTATGGTTGGACCGAAGGAGATCATCTCCATACCTTCATGTTTCGAACCTATTATTCCGCACTCAAGTCCTGCGTGAATTGCTTCTATGTCCGGTGTTCGTCCATACATGTTTTCGTAGACTTCGCGACATCTTTTTACAAGAGAGGAGTTCATATCCGGCTGCCATGAAGGGTATCTTCCCTTTCTTTCAGTTTCAGCACCGGCAAGTTGAGAAACAGCTCTTATTTTTCCGGAAATTTCGTCGAGACGACTTTCCACAGAACTTCTTTGACTTGACAATATTTTGAAACTGTCGTTTTCTGTCCGGATAACAGCAAGGTTGTTTGATGTTTCCACAAGACCTTCGATTTCCGGTGACATTCCGGCCACACCATTGGGAAGAGAAAGAATAAGTTTTATGAGCTTTTCTCCGGAGTTCTTGTCAATAACCTCTGATTTTTCATTTGAAGGCAGTTTGTCTGCAGAAATTTTGAAACCGGGCTCAAAAGCTCTGTTTTCATTTGTAAAAATATTTTCTATTTTTTCAATGGATGCAAGAGTCATTTCTATTTTTCCCGAAGGTATTGATATGACAGCAGAGGCATCGCGGGGAATAGCGTTATGAGCACTGCCTCCGGATATAGATCCTATGTTGAAAGAGGTGGTTTCTCCTATTTTTTCAAGTGTGCGGGCCAGAAGTATTATGGCGTTTTCCCGGTGTCCGGAAATATCCATCCCCGAATGGCCACCATGAAGTCCACCCACAGTTATGGAGATAAAAGATGTGTCGGAACAAACCGGTTCTTTATTCAGAGGAAGAGATACCTCAATACTTTCTCCCCCTGCACAGCCCACAGTGAAAACCCCTTCATCTTCCGAATCAAGGTTCAGAAGATAGTTACTTTCCAGCCATTCAGCTTCAACGGCCATGGCTCCCGTGAGACCTGTTTCCTCATCGGAAGTGAAAAGCAGTTCGAGCGGAGGATGTTTTATATCTTTATTTGATGCTATTTCCATGGCAATAGCAAGAGCAATACCGTTGTCAGCCCCGAGAGTGGTACCGTCAGCAGTTATCCAGCCGTCTTTATATACCGATTTGATGGAATCTTTTGTAAAATCATGAGAACTTTCAGGAGTTTTTTCACAGACCATATCCATATGCCCTTGTATTGCTACGGTGGGAGAACTTTCATATCCGGGAGAAGCAGGAACTGATACAAGAATATTAAGAGCTTTATCCTGCTGAGCTTCAAAACCGTTTGAGCGGGCCCAGGAAAAAAGCCAGTCAGACAACTGTTTTTCATTTTTCGAACATCTGGGGAGGCTGTTTATTTTTTCAAATAAATCAATTACATTTCTAATTTCCGGGAAAGACGCAGTTCCGTTTTTCATGATCAAAACTCCATATTGTTATGAACAAATCTCTAAGATAATAACGCAAACACAGACTGAAAGTCAACAAACATGCGATATTTTTAATAACACAAGTTTAGCATATCAAAGAAATCAGCAACTTGGATTGCTGACAGTTTTGTAACTGTTTAAAACCTGAATCATTCACCTCTTTCATTGGAAATCGGTTTAATGTACCCTAACTCTTGTAATCCTGTTGCTATTTTGCATTTGTGAAATTTGAGTTAACAAGAAAATCAATATACAATTTGACTTTTTTTGTGCTTTATGCATAATGGCATGATGAATTTTGACTGAGGCGTCATTTCTTGGCATTTTCCAACGCAAACGACATAATTAATGAAAGAGTTAATATAGTGGATGTTGTTTCTCGTTATGTTAAACTTACAAAGTCCGGGGGAGGTTTTAAGGGGCTGTGTCCTTTTCACAAGGAAAAAACACCCTCTTTCAATGTCAATGAGGAGCGTCAATATTATTATTGTTTCGGATGTCATGCCAGTGGCAATACTATAACTTTTATAATGAATATCGAGTCTCTTAATTTTGTAGATGCTGTCAAAAAACTTGCTTCGGATTATAACATTCCGGAACTGATTGAAAATCAGAATACCCCTGTTGATGAGAAAAAAAAACAGCTTAGAGATGAGATTCAACGGGTCAACAAGCTGGCTGCCCGTTATTTCCATGAGAATCTTATGAAAAATAAAGAGGCACTCGATTATCTAAATGAAAAAAGAGGTGTTTCCGGAGAAAGTCTGAAAGAGTTCGGACTTGGGTATGCAGGTTCAGGAGATGAATTTATTTCGTTTATGCGTGAAAAAGGCGTGAGCATGGAAATAATGGAGAAGGCTTCACTTGTGAGAGCCGGAGCCGGTGGCAGGGTATACAGTTTTTTTCATGATCGCATAATATTTCCGATTTTACAAAACAGAAAGGTGACGGGATTTGGAGGTCGCATAATAGGAGGTGACGGTCCGAAGTATCTGAACTCGGCAGACACACCTCTTTTTAATAAAAGAAGACAGCTTTACGGTTATGATATAATGAAGAGAAATATCCGTAAATTCCCTTTTATCATAATTACTGAAGGGTATTTTGATGTTATCTCTCTTTGTCAGGCAGGGATTAAAACGGCTGTTGCCTCTCTTGGAACTGCTGTTACATCCGATCATCTTATAATGCTTGCAAGACACCGCTCTCCTGTGGTTCTTCTTCTTGACGGTGATGAAGCCGGAAGGCGTGCCGCTGCAAGAGTTCTTGAACTTGTGATGCCGGAAGATATTGATCTGAGAGTTGCTTTTATTGAAGAAAAAGGGGAGGATCCCGATTCAATTTTAAAACAGGAAAATGGGCGGGAAAAGCTTGTTTCTCTTGTTAAAGAAGCACTTCCTGTTTTTCAAAAGGAACTGGACAGAATAATAGCCGAGTATAACAGTACCGTGAATTTGGAAATTCGCATAAAGCTTCGCAGAAGAATAAAAGATCTGCTTTCCAGGGTTCCGTCGGTGAAATATTACCATTATGCTGAATATGTTGTGAAGCATACT
>JAWOGE010000266.1:0-3771 GCA_046497165.1 bacterium
AATCTGTGAAACAATGTACCGCAGACTGAAAAACAACGATGAACTCCCCCGGGCAATCATAAACAGAAAAAACTCAGCGATTATCAGAACAATTGAGGGAAGTGGTTATGACTCGAAATAAACAAAAAATCAAAACCATTTCTGTAACAATGATAAGGCCGTACAACGGGCATTGATCTACAGCAGAAATATGAAGGAAGTGAAAAACAAAGATCTGGACAAATTTATTGCTGTCGGAACAACGAAATTATTTGTGCTGAAAGATCTCAGATACAAAGACGGCAGAGTAACCGAGCCGCACCGTAACAGCATGGCCGATGAACTTGCGGCAATGGCAAATACTGATACCGGCGTAGTTGTTCTCGGTGCCAATCAGCCCGTAATGAGCTTATCGCGAGTCTCCTTGCCCGCTGTCCGATAACGCTTGACAATTATAGGGGGAACAGAAATACTATTATGGATAAAAGAGGCGAAGGAGTTCCGATTATTCTCAGTGAAAGCGAAAAACTGTCCGGAAAATGCCTGATTGCTCAGTGGCAACGCACCATTTTCTCAATGTCTGTATAAGTCCCTCTCTTTTATCAGTTCTGTTCAAATATAGCATCCGGAGTTCTTTTCTACAAGTTTGCCCACTTCTAATTTACAGGAGCCTAAATTTTTCGGCTTTCGTACAGTGACATGTTTACATCCATTGACTGAAAGAAAAAAAACAGTAGACTTCTTTTTCAGAGAAGGGAGGTTTCGGTATGAGAAAAAAATCTGATAAAAAACAGAACAAAACAGAAGACAGTTCAGAACCGAAGGCAAAAAAACTTGTAGACGATGACCGGTGTTTTGCCTGCGGGGCGGAAAACAAAGACGGTCTGCAACTTAAGTTTGAGACTTGTGCAGCTGATCGCTCGGCGAGTACTGATTATTCTATCCCCGGAAAGTTTTCCGGATGGGCTGATATTACCCACGGAGGTATAATAGCCACCCTTCTGGATGAGGCTATGGCTTACGCTGCTTTTTCCACGGGTAAGGTTTGTGTGACGGGTGAAATGACTGTCCGCTACAAAAAACCGGTCCCCACGGAAACTCTCCTTCATATCAGCGGTGAAATAAATGAACAAAAACACCGTATTCTATACGCATCCGCTGAAATAACAATGGGAAACAGAACCCTCGCATCCTGCAAAGGAAAACTTATTGAAATGAAAACCGTATAAAACAGGAGAATCCGTTGTGTTTAAAACTATTTTTTTATTACTTTTTATAATCGCTGTCATAAAAAAAGCGGCTCTTACCGTTCTCAACTATCGTCACATGAAAAAAAACAAGGGAAATGTGCCAAAAGAGATCGAGGAAGCCGTTGATGTTCAAAAATTGAAAAAAATAGATGCCTACAATTCAGACAAAATGCGTTTTTCCATTATAACTCTTATTGTCAACTCTTTTTTAACGGGTATATTCATATTTTCCCCTCTTTTCCCTGCCTACACCGATTTTGTTTCCGGCATAAGCGGAAATTTCATTGCTAACGGAATTATATTTTTTCTTCTCTTATCCTTTATATTTACAATTCTGGAACTTCCTCTGTCTTTTTATTCCACTTTTGTAATCGAAGCTCGCCACGGATTCAACCGTTATTCTAAAGCGGGGTGGGCAGCCGATCAACTGAAATCTCTGCTCCTGTCTTCATTTTTAACGGCACTTATTCTCGGAATACTGTTTTTTATAACAGGAGAAACCGTATCTTTTCATATCCCCGGAATTTTTCTGCTCTGGGGTGTTCTAAGTGCTCTGATTCTTTTTTTCGCCTTCATAGCACCCGTTCTTTTTATTCCACTTTTTTACAAACTTCGCCCTCTGAAAGATACAGAGCTGTCTGAATCGGTGAACAAGCTCGTAAAACAGTCAGGATACCGCATAAAGCGACTTTTTGAAGCCGATGAAAGCAAAAAGTCCTCTCATGCCAACGCTGCATTCACAGGGTTGGGGAAAAGTCGCACAGTAATTCTTTTCGACACACTCATTTCAAAATTTTCCCGGGAAGAGATTATCGCTGTTCTGGCCCACGAAATAGGTCACGGAAAAAAAGGACACATGAAAAAGAAAACCGCCGGAGGACTTTTACTCCTTTTTATCTTCATAGTTTTTTCGGCATGGATGCTTTCGGGAAACGCAATATACAGCTCTTTCGGCATAAAAGAACAGCTTTTTGCGGCTGTGTTTCTTCTCCAAATATTTTTCTTCGACACAATCAGTTTCTTTTTTAATCAGATTTTTTCAGGAATATCCCGGAAACATGAATACGAAGCCGATGAATATGCTGTCTCTCTTACAGGAAAACCAAAGGTTTTTATATCTTTTCTTAAAAAAATAGCCTCCGAAGAGCTGAGTAATATACATCCTCATCCCTTATACATGCGTTTTTTCTATTCACACCCGCCGCTTGTTTCAAGAATAAAAAGAATCAGGGAAGTTTTTGATGTCCGGTGATCAAACCTTGTGCATCTCCGTTGTAATCCCCTCTCTTAATCAGGGGAAATTCATAGAAACCGCCATAAAATCGGTTATTGACCAAAATTACCCTGAAACTGAACTAATAATTATAGACGGGGGCTCTTCAGACAATACTGTTGAAACAATAAAAAAGTTTGAGAACTCAATAACCTTTTTTGTTTCTAAGCCTGATAACGGACAATCCGACGCACTTAACAAAGGTTTCGAAAAAGCCTCCGGAGATATTTTCTGCTGGCTCAACAGCGATGATTTTTTCTTACCCGGGGCATTTCAGATAGTCTCTGAACTGTTTAATAAAAACAGTGACATTTCAGTTGTTTATGGGAACTGGCTCACCGTGGAGGAAAACGGGGAAACAGTTGAAAAATGCAGAGCTCTTCCGGCAAGAAACCCCTCATTGGTTCACGGAAATATGGACGCCTACAACCAGTCAATGTTCTGGCGTCGCAAAGCACACTCCGGATTTAAATTCGATACCAATCTTTCCAGGCTGATGGACAACGATTTTATCATCTATCTGCTTAAAAACTCTGGACCGGAAAACTTTTTCAGAACAGACGAATATCTCGGAGCTTTTCGTATTCACGAATCTCAAAAAACTCCGTTGTATGAGGATAAAGTTCGCATAAAAGAAAGTGCTTATCTTGAAAAAAAGTACGGATTTGCTCCCCGGGGATCCATGAACTATATATTTTCAAATCTGAAATATCGTATTTTTCAACTTTATCACACCATAAAACTGCACGGAATCACAGCCGCTACAGAAAAAATAAAGAACGGACTTAAAAGAGGCCGGAAAATAATATGAAAAATGTTTTTGTCAAATACGGACTGTTTGCAATTGTGGGAATAACCCTCACATTGTTCATAACAGGCTTTGATTATATCATGGAAAATTTTCGCAAAACCGGTTTTTTGATTATCCTTTTTTTTGCTCTGATTTACGCTGTTTTCGACCTGCTGCGTTTTCTTAAAAAAAGCCGAAAAACGAAAAACAGGAAAAAAAACGAAACAGATTCCGAAAAAAAATAGGCTTTTGCGAGTTTAGCATGCGGTATTATACCAGAGATTCAAAAAGATTACAACTGTATGTCACTCTTTTCAGGCTCCCTTTTGAAGGGAGCTGGCAGCCAAAGCCGCAGCGAAGGTTGACTGAGGGTATCTAATAAATTCGACGCGCCACCGGCACATCGCTACATTAGAATTCCTCGATTTTCATCTCGCCGATCTGTTTTTTATCGGGGTCGAAGGTGATGCCGATCATGA
>JAWOGE010000289.1:0-3660 GCA_046497165.1 bacterium
AAAATAAAAAACAATATCTTAAAATACGGCATGTGAATCTCCTGGGAAACTGATTGCTCTTCAATCTTACCTAACTGAACGGCCCTGTCAAACACGGAGCAAATAAAAAAGTTGATTACACCTTTTTATTTCTTATCATGAAAAAGTGTTGATACAGGGAGGATTTGATTTGGAATCTCTTAAAACAGATGAAACTCTTGTTTCTCTTTACGGCGATGCTCTGGATTTTGCACAGAAAATAAAAGAAAGTCTGAACACATTTCATTTTCTGCTGTCTTTTTTCACCACACCTTCAGAAGTTACCGTTCTTTTCGAAGACCTGAAAATAAACATAAAAACAATCACTGACAGCTATAAAAGTCTGAAAAACAAAAAAAGCATGTTCCCTTCAAGTCTTGAAGAGCCTTCCGATACACTTCCATCCATTGAAAATTCTGCAAAAAATTTTCTTAACAACAAAGGAGATGCTGTTTCATCGGTACATTTTTTATGTGCCATGCTTAATGCAAGGGACTCCATTGCCTATAAAATACTTGAAAATATAAATGTATTGTCGGATATCCGCACAGCCTCATACAATATGCTGAGCACTCCTACAAAGCGTATTAAAGACAGACAGAACGATCTCAACAGAAAATCTTCCCGGCTTGTATCGCGACAGAATAAACATTTGAAAGAAACAAAAAAACAACCTGAAAAGCTCCGTGAAGAAAAAACTGAAAACAGTTCTGGATCCTCAATTCGGGAAAAAGAGGTGAAAAACACAAAAAATTATACCGATGAAACAATAATTGAAAAATATGGCCGCAATCTCACCAGACTCGCAAAGGAAGGAGCTATTGAAAAGATATTCGGACGCAGCCGTGAACTTGAAACAATACTCGACATACTGGGCAGAAAGAAAAACAACAATCCTCTGATAACAGGACCGGCGGGAACGGGGAAAACATCACTTGTGGAGGGCATAGCCTGTAAACAGAAAGACGGACTCCTTTCCGGCAGAATAATATGGGAAATAAATCTTTCAAATCTTCTTTCCGGAACTGAATTCAGAGGCAGTCTTGAAAAGCGTATAGACGAGATCGTAAGTTTTGTCCTTGAGAACAAAAACACCCTAATTGTTTTCATAGATGAAATTCATATGATAAACACAGAGGATAACAAGGTTTTTGCAAACATGCTAAAACCATTTCTCTCGCGTGGTGATTTTCCTCTTATAGGAGCAACAACAACAGAAGAGTTCAAACGACATATAGCCCGTGATCCCGCATTTGAAAGACGCTTTTCCGTTGTGGAAATTGAAGAACCCGAAGGAAGCGAGCTTTTTACAATAACCATAAATGCGGCAGAGTCACTGAGTGATTATCACGGCGTATTTATGAACGACAGACATACAATTGAAAGTGCCATAAAACTCAGTAACCGTTATATTGCCGGGAAACACCAGCCTGACAAAGTTCTTTCTCTGCTCGATACCGTAGGTTCTGTAATGCAGAGAGCTAATAAAAAAGTTGTATCAGACAGAGATATGCTTGAAATAGTAAGTGCTCGGACCGGCATCCCCCTTGAAAATCTTTTTCTCGAAGGCAGCAGCATAATGTCACTGCTTCCGAAATATCTTGACAAGTATATGACAGGACAGGAGATTCCCAAAAAAAAGATTGTTCGTCTTCTTGCCCGGCGTTTCAACAGAAAAACCGTTAGAAAACCTCTTGCTTCATTTGTTTTTGCCGGTCCGACGGGTGTGGGTAAAACGGAGATGGCGAGAAGACTTGCCGAGTTCTTTTTCGGCTCTGAAAATAAAATGATCTCTTTTGATATGAGTGAGTTTCAGGAGCAACATTCAGTTTCAAAACTCATAGGTGCACCTCCGGGATACACGGGTTACGAAGAGGGAGGACGACTCACGGAATCGTTCAGAAGACAGCCGTATCAGCTTCTTCTTCTTGATGAAATTGAAAAAGCCCATCCCAAAGTTCTTACAATTCTCCTGCAACTTCTCGAAGAGGGTCGTGTTTCCGATACAAGAGGTTTTTCTGTAAGAATGAATGAAGCCATAGTTGTAATGACCACAAATCTCGGAGCAGATGTCATTACTGAAAAAAGAGTGGGCTTCGGCGAAACTTCTGAAAACTCTCCTCGCCGGGAATACAGTAGAGTGCTTGATAAAATAGACAGCTTCATGTCATCTGAACTTCTTAACAGGGTTGATGAAGTAGTCGTTTTTACATCTTTTTCTGAAGAGGAACTACTGTCAATTGCAGAGGTCATGATAAAAAACACCATTACAGAACTTTCCGGAGGTTTGAAAACCACCCTCAATGTTCGAGATTGCAGCAAACTTGCCGAAGCTGTAGTGTCCCTGATGACCTCGAGGGATAAAAATTATGGAGCAAGAGCTGTAAAGAGAATTGTCGAAAGACATGTTGAAGGTCGGATCATGGAAACCATCTATGGGGAATCAGAGATAAAAGCACTTGATATAACTGTTGATAATGGTAGCATATCTGTAAAATAATTTCATTTGAGGAATAAAATGACCTTGGAAACACCGGCCTCTGTAATGAAGCGACTTTATGAAAAGGGCCTGACCACTGTATCAGGCGGAAACGCAAGCAGAAGAATAGAAAACGGTAAAATTCTCATAACACCTGCCGGCGGAGACAAATCATTGATCAAAGAAGAAGAGCTTGCAGTTGTGCCGATTTCAGAATTTGACAAAATCAGGAATAAAAACTGCAGCACAGAAACACAGATGCATATTGCTATTTACAAAAAATGTCCTGAAATAAATGCCCTGATTCACGCTCACCCACCCTACACTACGGTTATCTCCTGCAGCTCAGAAAAAGTTTCCAGTAGCCTTACAGACGAAGGTCGTTACTGGCTTCAAAAAATCGACTATATCCCCTATCTCCCTTCCGGAAGCACAGAGCTTGCAAATGCAGCTTCTGAGGCGGCAGAAAAAAACCATGTACTTATTCTCAGAAACCACGGTGCTCTAACCGCAGGAAAAACTCTTTCAGAAGCTTACAAAAGAATGGAAATTCTTGAACATATCTGTTTTATACAAAACAACTCCTCTTTTTAACCCGCATGTTTCACATCTCCTGCAATTTCGAATAAAGCAAATCTACAGCACATCCGGGACAATAGTGTTCCATCTTCATATTTTACCCTGAATCGAACGATTCAGGTTTACATCTTTTTTATCTTGATATTTTCAGTTTTTAATGATAAACTTAACCACCAGTAATCAGGTTGAAAAAGTTTTTGTTATAAACAGGTTGTTTCATTGCTGTATGTTCAGGTTTTTTACAGTATTTTCAGGGGGCGGGATGAAAGTTTCAAGGTTTTTTTTACTTTTATTGTCTGTATTTTTACTTTTCAATTCCTGCGACAACATGAAAAGCGGGAGTTTTGAGCTTAATTTCAAGTGGGAGGAGGGTAAAAAGCCGGATTTTGAAAGCAGGGATTATTATTTGTGGGTAAAAATCACTGCTGCGGAAGATGCGGGGAAGATATAGCCAGGTCCAAAGGCTGGACCCGACCCGGAATGCCGCGACGCTCCCGATCCAGACCGAGAAATCGAGCTCCCCTGTACTTGCTGTCCAGAGTGTGGCGAAGCATTTGCCGCGTCGGCGGGCGTCAGCCCCCGAC
>JAWOGE010000311.1:0-5990 GCA_046497165.1 bacterium
TTTCAGTTGTTCTGTCTATTTTTTTTATCTTTAAAGAGGAAGGCAGCGTTTCTTCTTTCAGTTCATTTCCCGAGAAACGGTATTTCCCTTTATGTTTAGAATAAACGGGATTAAAAAAACCCGGAGGTACAAAAAAATCTATTGTTCCGAAATCTGTTTCGTGTGCAAAGTATAAAACTCCACCAGCATGATCATAATGAGAATGCGAGATAACACAAGAATCAACCAAGTTTAAAGGGATGTTCATAAATTCGGCATTTTTGAGAAACATTCCTGACTGGCCTGTATCAAAAAGAATCCGCCTGCCACAACTTTCAATATACAGAGACAGACCGTGTTCCGCAAAAAGCGATCTGCGCCAGACACAGTTGTCCACAAGGACAGCGAATTTTACAGATGTCATTTGTTAATAATTTTTATGACTTTATCAGTGATATCATTTTCATTTTTTATATAAATAACCTGCTCTTTTGCCAAAACAAGATGATATCCCTTCTTTTTGGCTATTTTATCAGCAACTTTACGCACTTTATCAATGAAATCAGACTGAGCGGTCATATCCTGCTGCTGAAGTCTCTTCTGATTTTCCTGATACATACGCTGAAAATCCATCAACTTTGTCTGGTATTCCTGAGCCATTTTCTGCTTGGCTTCCTCTGTGGCAACCGCAGCTTTTTTTCTCATATCTTCCTGCATTTGCTGAAGTTCAGCCTGTTTTTTTTGAAGCTCTTTTTCCTTCTGCTTCAACTTCTTTTCAAGAGACGCTTTTCTCTTCTTTATTTCTTCAGAATTTTCCCAGACTTTTTGCATGTCAACATATGCTACCTTCATGGCAAAAACAGGAACTGTAAAAGCTGTAATAAGAAAAAATAAAATAATGGATTTCTTCATGTTTTCCTCCTAAAATGAATTTGCAATATTAAATTCGAAGACAAACTCGGGATCTCCCGGTCTCGGTGTGAGGGGGAAGCCCCACTCAAACCTGAACGGTGCCATGGGGGTAATCCATCTTATGCCGAATCCGGCACTCCAGAAAAGACCCATGGGGACATCGTGGATGTTGTCGGATTTATCTCCGAGATAAAAATAGTTTTCATCGGTGTTCCAGGAATTACCTGCATCAAGAAAGGTGACGAGGTTGAGTTTCATGGGACCCTGGTCCAGAACGGGAAGTTCAATTTCCGCATTCATTACAAACTTTTTGTCGCCTCCGACTATGTAATCATGCTGAGATGTTGCGGGATCGTTGCCGTCATCAGCCACGGAAATTGCCGCCGGACCTATTGAAGCAAAAGGATATCCCCTGAGATCATAAATTCCTCCGAGACGATATCTTTCCGAAAAAGGAAGCGATTCGTTATCAAGATGTTTGTTCCATCCAAATTCCACATTGGTTTTAAAAATGAATTTCCATAAGGGATTCAGATAAAACCGGAAATTTCCAGAAAGTTTCAAAATGTTCTCATAACTTCCCAGAGCTTTAAGAACAAGTTCATCTGTAAATGAAAAATAGACTCCACGAGTTGGAAACATTTTATCATTTCTGGTATCGTAGGAAACAGATGTTTTTATCGCACTTGAAAAAATATCCCGGAAAAGATACTTCATCTGATTAGTGGTGGCACCTCCGTATTCCGCTTTACGAACTCTGTAACCGAGATAAAAACGCCAAAAATCTGAAATGGGAATTCCTGCGGTTATATTCATACCGTAACTGTACTGACTATAATCAGCGTAATAGGAATAATATCTTGAGTCATAATCATAATGCTGAAAGAAAAACCCGGTGTTTAGAGATATGTCGTAATCAAGAAAATAAGGCTCATAAACCGAAAGATTAAGCTGTTTTCGCATTGAGCTCATTTGACCGGTAAAACTTATTGTCTGTCCGTATCCGAGAAAATTTCTCTGGTCAACTTTAGCATTGAAAACAAAAGTTTCCAGAGTGGAAAATCCGGCACCTATGTTAAAAGTTCCACTTCTTCTCTCTTCGACATGAATCTGAGCCACAACACGACCCGGAGCACTTCCCTTCCGAATGTTTATCTCCGCACTGTCAAAAAAACCGGTACGCATGAGTCTGCTCTCACTTCTTTTTTCTCCGGTAAAAGTGTACAGTTCTCCTTCATAAAGGCGTAGCTCCCTTCTTATAACCTTGTCTCTGGAACGCTTATTTCCCTTCACTTCTATTCGTTCAATTACGGATTTTTCACCTTTTTGAACATTGTAATTCACAGATACCATGCGATTTTCATCATCTGTATCCCTTTGAGGCACAACGGTGACAAAAGGATACCCTTCATCCCCGTAAAATCTTTTTATGTTGTTTATGTCACTTATAAGATCGGTATGCTTGTACCATTCACCTTTTTTCAACCTGAACTCATACTCAGGGTACTCCCCGTCATCAAGCTTATCTCCGCTGACAGAACGATTTTCAACCTTGTACCTTTCGCCTTCTGAAACTGTAAAATTTACTGTAATAAGTCGTCTGTCATGAGATATGGATACCATGGGTTTACTGACACGGGCATTTATAAAACCGTTTTCGTTGTACATATACATTATACGGGCCTGATCCTCTTCAAGTTTCATTTTATCTATCCCGTCATCTGAAAAGATCGAAAATATTCCCGCTTCTTTTGTATTGAGACGCCCCTTTATATAATCATCGGTCAAGAAATTATTTCCTGAAATGGAAACCTTCTCTATTTTACTTTTTTCACCCTCATGGACAATAAAAGCGACTTTGACTTCATTTTTTTCTTTATTTCTGTCAAGCTCATATTCCACAAATGTGGTTATATAACCTTTTTCACGGTAAAGATTCTGTATTTTTTCAACATTTGCCGATATTTTCTTCAAATTCAGTAGCTCGTTCTTTTTTATGTTCAGTGTCTCTTTTATTTTTTCATCATCTATTTTTTCATTTCCCGAAAAAGTTATACGGGAAATAATCTCATGCTCTCTGACAGTCACAACCAGAGTTCGATCAGATTCACGATAAACCATGGATATGTAATCAAAAAGAGTTACGGAGTAAAGTTCTTTAATTATTCTGTCAAGTTCCTCTTCAGAATACTCTTTTCCTTTTTCAATTTTATTGGTTATTATGGATTCTTCTGTCCTGACATCTCCCTGTACCTCAACATTTTCAACAATGAGAGCTGAAAGATAAAAAGGAAAAACCAAAACAAAAAAAACAGCAAAACGAATCATTGCTTCCACACTTCCCCCTTTTCGAGGACATAGGTTTCCGAGAATCTTTCTGTGTAGGAAACATTGTGAGTCACAAAAACAGCTCCAATGTTTTTCTCTTTTATAAGTGCCAGAATTAGTTCGAAAACAGACTGTCCCGTTTCTTTATCAAGGTTTCCTGTGGGCTCATCGAGAAGAAGAAGCTTAGGTTCATTTGAAATGGCACGCGCAACAGATACTCTCTGCTGCTCTCCTCCGGAAAGCTCAGCCGGCTTATGTTCCATACGATCTTTCATACCAACTCTTTCAAGTATTGAGGCTGCTTTTTCTCTTGCCTCTGAAATACGGGTGTTAAGCATAAGCGGCATAGCGACATTGTCAAGTGCAGTAAACTCAGGAAGAAGATGATGGAATTGAAAAACTATTCCTATGGAGCTGTTTCTGAATTTACTTAATTTTTTATCCTTCATTTCCAGAGGATTCTGCCCGTTGATGGTTACTGAACCGCCGTCGGGGCGTTCCAATGTTGCCGCTATGTTAAGCAATGTTGTTTTTCCAGCTCCGCTTTTTCCAAGCAACCCCACAGGAGATCCTCGTTTTAAAACAAAATTAACATCTGTAAGCACGCTTAGCTTTACATCATCCACATAGTAATATTTTTTTATGTGTTCCAGTTTGAGAAGTACAGACTTTCTGCAATTATCAGTCATAACGAATTCCCTCCGCAGGATCCAGTCTGGAAGCCTGCCAGCTGGGATAAAGCGTAGCCGCAAAACTGATAAATACAGCACTCAATCCCACAATTAAAAAACTCAGAGGCGACATCTCCACAGGCAGCGTACTGAAAAAATACACATCTTTTGCAAGTGGAAAATTTATCTCTTTCAGCAAAAAACACACCATAACACCAAGTATCATCCCTGCTGTTGTTCCTGACAAACCAAGCAGCAGCCCGTCAAATATAAATATTCTCATAATGGTACTCCTGCTTGCTCCTATGGCTCTGAGGACAGAGATCTCCTCTTTCTTTCTCATTACCAACATTATAAGTGTGGATATTATTCCGAAGCTGGCAACAAGAATTATAAACCCGAGAATAATGAACATAACAACTTTCTGAGTCTCCAGAAATTTAAAGGTAATTCTGTTCAACTCTTTCCAGTTCTGCAAAGAATAAGGGAATCCCTGCAATTTTTCAAGAATTCTTTCCGTTGTTTTTTCTATTTCATACATATCAGAAGTTTTTACGGAAAGATAGCTGACCTCCCTTTTCATTCTGAAAAAATTCTGTGCGTCGTCAATATCCATAAAAATTGTTTTGGAATCATATTCATACATTCCTGATTCAAAAATTCCCGCAACAAGAAACATTCCGCTAACCGGGTTGTATTCACCTTTGACATCACTTCCGCCGGTGGGAGAGATAATTGTCATTACATCACCTTTGTCAACATCAAAAGAAGAAGCCATGTCCGATCCTATGATAATAGTTCCTGCAATTTCATTTTTTTCACCGAAAAGTTCAGCCCTGGCCTTTTCCGCCTCATCTGGAACCGGCGGTTTTATTCCACATTTTTCAGGCTCTTTCATACATTTTACAGAACCTTTTTTCATGAATTTTGAAAGACTGATTACCTCTTCGATTGTTTTTCTGTCTATGCCGCTTACCATAATACCGGTTATGTCGTCTCCGGAAGAGATCATAGCTTCTCTGAAAACAACTGGCGTAACTCCTTTCACTCCCTCAACTTTACGAACCATCTCCATTGTTTCTTCATAGTCCTTGAAATCATCAATAAGCTTGTATATGTTCGCATGTCCCGAAAAGCTGAGGACATTTTTTCTCATCTTTGACATAAACCCGTCCATTACGGAAAGAACGCTTACAATGGCAGCCACACCTATAGCCATTCCACAGACAGAAAAAGCTGTTATTAAAATGTTGGAGCGGGCTCCGGAAGAGTGAAAAAGAAACCTGAGTCCTATAAGCCTGACAAGTTCAGTCATAACGAACTCCTTCGGCGGGATTTATTTTAGCCGCTTTAAAGGCCGGATAAAATGTTGCCGCAAAACTTACAGTCATAGAGGCAACAAAAACCAGAAAAATTGTTTTCAAAGACATATCCACTGGTATTTTAGTCATGTAATAAACATCTTTGGCAAAAGGCAGCTCTATTCCACCTAAAATCATACAGAGAACAACCCCGGCAACAACCCCGGCAACGGTTCCCGCTAATCCGATTATAACTCCGTCAAACATAAAAATTTTCATTACAGAAGAGTTTGACATACCCATGCATTTCAAGATTGATATTTCCCGGTTTTTTTCTATGACCAGCATGGTGAGCATGGATATTATATTAAAAGAAGCAACAATAATCACAAAGCCCATAATAAGAAACCACACAACCTTTTCCATTTTAAGGGCTGCAAAAATATTTTTATTCATCGTTTTCCAATTTTTAACATCGTAACTGTCGTCACCGAGCATATCGATAATTTCATTTTGTTGTTTTTCCACACGATACATATCATCCACAGTTATGCTTATGGCATCAACTCTGTTTTCCCGTGAAAAAAAATTCTGAGCTTCAGAAAGCCCCATATACAGAAACCCGAAATCATACTCATACATTCCGGAATAAAATATGGCTGAAACTGTGAATTTTCTATTCATAGGAAGCGGCCCCGCCGGCCCCATTCCTCCGCCCACCGGGCTTATAACATCGATTCTGTCTCCCACCGAAACAGCAAAGTATCCGGAAAGTTCTTTGCCCACAGCAACACATCTG
>JAWOGE010000025.1:0-4040 GCA_046497165.1 bacterium
TTTTATTATAACCGGAGCTGACCGGGTTGCCGCAAATGGAGATATGGCAAATAAAACAGGCACAAGATCTCTTGCTGTAAATGCCAGTTTTCACGGTATACCTTTTTTTGCGGCTCTCCCCTGTGAAACAATCGATATGAATACTGAAAAAGGCAAATTTATTGAAATAGAAGAAAGAAACAAAGATGAAATTATCTCCCTGAACGGTACAGATACTGCACCTCGGAACAGCAGAGTTTTCAACCCTGCCTTTGATATTGTTCCGGCTGATCTTGTTTCGGCGATAATTACAGAAAAAGGCGTTATTCATGAAACAATTTGTAAAGATACTGTCTCGGAGCTTTATTCCGGGAGTTTTGCTGTTTCTAACAATTAGCTGCATTTCCGGATGTGTTTTTCCGGCAAAAGACAGTGCAGCTCTTAAAACGGTTAAAAACTTAGACAGAAAGTATTTTTTCAATTACAGAACCCTCATAAAAAACATTGAAAATCTTCAACCTGAACAAAACATCCCTCCATTAACAGCTTTTGTGCTGGCAGAACACCATTATCTTAAAGGAAATCACAGAAAAGCAGCTGAATATCTCTCTGACATATTCATTTCTGACAATAGCGATGGGGCCATGGCAGGATTATTCATTTTTCGGGACATGTATCTCGGCAGAAAATCCATAGAAAAACTTGTGAATACAGAACCGGGATTCAAAGATACGGTGGCAAAAACTGCTTTTAATATTGAGCGTCTTCACTGGGCCTCTGCCACAGGACTGCACAGAAAAGCATCTTCAATTCAGAAAAAGACCGGTATTGTCAACAAATTTTCACTTTTTTCTTCCACCAGAGTTACAGGCTATCACTCAGTCAATATAAAAGACAAACTTGAAAAACAATATTCAGAAAACAAGCTCTCTTTTCCAAACGACACAAAAACCGTGTCTTTAGCCCCTTTTGAATACGAAATAAACCTCAATCAGTTTTCCGAAAACAAAAAAAGCTCTGGAATATTTCTTTTTACATCTTTTTCCACGGATAAAACAGATAGTTACAATATAATGACAAACATTCCCTACCCTTTTAAGATGTATATAAACGGTGAAGCTGTCTACCATCGTCAGAACCATAAAAAAAACAACGGGGTTTTCACAGAAAATATGCTTTGTGAGCTTTCAGAAGGGACTCATACACTTCTTCTTAAAATAACTTCCTACGAAAAAACCGATGAAAATATATCTCTTTTTATAAAACCTTCTGAAGAATCGAAATCCCCGATTTTTGACAACTCTCAAAAAAAACACAACGGAAACCTGAACTATTTCGGAGTTGAAAAAACAAAGACAGAATCAGACACCACCGACACTCTTATCTCCCGTTATATTCGTCTCAGAAAAAACTCTTTTCTTTATGACGCCATCCGGCTCGATCAAATAAAAGACTTCTATTCCGAAATATCCGCTTCAGTTTCTCCGGGAATCGTGTATATGCTGGCCATTGAATACCTTAATGAAAACAGAACTCTTTCTCAAAAACTTCTGTCCTTCCTTTCTGAAAAACACCCGGAACTTATGCTGCCATCCGCATCTCTAACAGATATTTTTATGGAAAATATGCATTACGACAAAGCGGAAAAAACAATTGAAAAAATGAAAGATTTTCATAATGAAAATAACAACCTTTTGACACTGCTGAAAAAAGCCGATCTTTATTATTTTCGTGAATGGCGAAAAAAAGAGCTGGAAACTGTTAAAAAACTTGTTTCAGATTATCCTTCCATACCCACATCAATGTTTTATCATGCCGGCATATTTGAAAATTCAGGAGATATAAAAAAAAGCGATATCCATAAAAGAATCTTTTATTAAATTTTTTCCTTACTATCTTCCTCTGCTCTCTCAGCTTGAAAAAAATTATAGAGAAATAGGAGACATACCCGGAGAGATAAAAATACTGAAAAAAAGAAAAACCATAGAGCCTTCAAACAACGAAATCATAAAGCGGCTGGGGTATGCTCTGTATAAAAAGAGAAACTATGAGCAAGCAGAGAAATATCTTAAAAAAGCCTTCCACAGAGATATTTCAGATGAAAAACTTGCGATTAAACTTGCAGACACCTTTATCTTTTTAAATAAAAAAGAAAAAGCTCTTGAAGTATTGCGTAAGGCACACAGAAACATTCCCGATTCTTCATCAATCACATCCAGAATGGCCATGTTTCGTGAAAACAACACGGGAAAAATTCTTTCCGGATTCATGATGAGCGAAAAAAAAGTGAAAGACAAAATATCTGCAGCACTTGAAAACCATGAAAAAACTCCCGGCAACTCTCTTGTTATTCTTGACGAAGGGGTTCAAAATGTATATTACAACGGCTATATATATTCGAGATTTCGAATGGTTTCACTACTGAAAAACAGAGAGGCTATAAGAAATCATGTGAGAACTTATATAGGAAACGGAACTGTGGTGGATGCACGCATAATAAAAAAAGACGGCTCCGAAGTTAAAAACTGGGAAACAGATTTGAACGATATAATATTTCACAATCTTGAACCCGGAGATATTATATGGTATACTGTTGACACGGTTCATGAGCATTACAATTGGCTCAATGGATTTGATTTCAGTTGGGTTTTCGCCACTGAGAATTCAAATGTCCGACAAAGCATCATATCTGTTATAGTTCCCGAAGATATGAAAATAAATTTCTATACCTCCAAAGGAGTTTCCCGAAAAGAGAGAACTCACAGGAATAAAAAAGTATTTGTCTTTGAAAAAAAAGATACTTTTCTTCCACCCGAAGAACCCATGATGAGACCTCTTTATGATTTCAAACCCAAGATGACATATTCTGCAGTAAACAGCTGGCAGGATTTTGCCGAATGGTTCATAAGCTTCATTCATGAGCAGACAGTCCCTTCGGGAGCTCTGGAGAAAAAAGCTCGGCAAATAGCCGAGAATTCAGAATCTGCAGAGGAAATTGTTCGTAATATGAGAAACTATGTTGCAAAAAAGATAAACTATCTTTACGATGACAAAGGTGTATACAAAGTCAAACCGGAACAAACATCCATAACTTTCATAAGAAAATCCGGAGACTGCAAGGACAAGACTCTTCTTCTTCAACACATGCTGCATACAGCCGGCGTAAAATCTTACTACGCTCTTGTGCGTTCTCGAAATGCGGGCATTTTCATAAAAGAACTTCCGTATATGCAGTTCAATCATTCTCTTTTGTACATCCCTCAGCAGAAAGGCCTGAAAAGCGGTTTTTTTGTGGACGCCACCTCTGAATATGATAATTATCGGGGAATAAATCCGGAACTGGAAGGAACCGTTGCTTTTGTGCTGTCACACGATACAGGAAAATGGGAGTTCAAAAAAATATTATCTAAACAACAAAGCAGCATGGAGTACATTTCTGATGCGTTATCCGGAGAAAAAACAAAGATAATTTTTCGGGGTCCCGCAGCATCTTATACACGCTACCGGTATGCCAAAGACGGCTTTTTTGATGATTATCTCTATGAACTGACAAACCGGGTTGCTCACCACCCTGTGGAAATAAAAAATACAACTTCGGAAGACCCTGTTTCATCCGAACCTCTTATTCTTAAAACAGAAACCTCTCCGTTTTTCCCGGTAATAGTGTCTTCAACTTTCAGCCATATAATAGCACGGAAAAACCGTAACTATCCGCTACAACTCTTCAAAAACATACAAAAATACCGTTTTTCTTTTCACTGTTCAGGAAAAGAATTTGATGAATTTGAAAAAATCAACCGTTTTTTCAGATATAAGATAAAAAAACACAAAGACAGTTGCACTGTTTCTTTTGAATTAAAGCAAAAAGAGATATATCCTGAAGAATATAAAGATTTCAGAGAATCCATAATGGACATAATTTCCATTGAAAACACATATGTTAATATCACTACCCGGAGTTACAAGATCAAAATCCAGGGGATATTGTTCGGTCGGCTCCGAGGCGGTTATCAAAAAATCCAGATCTTCTCCTATGACCACGCTCTGGTCCGAAATAGTAT
>JAWOGE010000071.1:0-3889 GCA_046497165.1 bacterium
ATCTGCAATTAAAGAAGGCAGATGTCCGGAACCTGATTTTAAAGTCGCCATAGACCATGCAGCCGATATTTACGCAGCAACTCTTGAAACCGGAAGTGAAGTTATTCGTATGGGACTGCCTCTTTACGAAAACAGAAATCCCTGGTATCCCGACAATCTCGCTCAAGTTGTAGTGAAAAGAATGCTTGAAAGAGAACATGAAAAAGGGAGGTTGAAAATTGCAATTCCGGAACGATTTGTTTCCTCTTTTTATTCTGCCGCAAAAACTGACCCGGAGATTACCCTTTTCTGTTCAAATCAAAGCTGAAATCTTTAAAAAATTGACTTTGAAAAGAGTTTATTGTAAAAATCCTTCGGGGTAATTTATTTTATCAGGAGGAACTTGTGAAAAAAATAGTCTTGATTCTTTTGACTGCAATAATTTTAACCGGAGCTTTAGGAGCCGAACCTGTACTTGTTTTCATGCCTGTTACAGCCGCTGAAAGAAGAGATGCCGATTTTGCCGGAGGCGTGGAAAAAGCTCTTGAAAGACACTATCGCTATGTAAAAGTTGCTGAAGCTGTGAGCTTCAGCAACAGGTTGCCCGGAAGAACTGTTGACGGAATTATAAGATGCGGTTCCAATATGAGATGTATGCTTTCAGAAGTAAAAAAAGCCCGGCAGGAAGCACACTATCTTTTTATGCAATTTTCCTATGATAACTTCAGACCTTCTGTTAAAATATATCTTTTTGACGATGGGTTTTCAAGACTTACCGATTTCACTGTAAAGGGATCCGATAACGATTTTGAAAACGATGTCGCAAAAAAGGTCATAAAAAAACTTCGTTCCGAGCTGCCCCGACATATAAAAAGCAGAGGCAGCGGCAGAAGCAGAAGCAGAGACAGAAGTCGCTCCCGTACTTCTGCAACATCAAGATCCACAAGAGGGGAAGAACTTGTTGCCGATGGATTGCGTGAATACAAAGACGGAAACATCAAAAAAGCCATTGGAATTTTGAAAGATGCCTCTTCAAGAAGCTCAGATGCCCAAAACCTGTACGATATAGTCAGGCAAGCCGGAAGCAGCTTTCGCAAAGCACAGGCTTTTGTATCATCAGGCAGTTACGGCGAAGCACTTATTTCTATAAAAAAATTTGAAAATGCAGATGACCGGATAAAAAGAACCGGTCAGCAACTCGGAGTTTTTTCTCAACAAAACAGAGAAAGACTTGTATATCCTACAAGAACAAGAGAAAATGTCTCTGTGGTAGATAGAATTCACCGCAAATACAAAAACAGACTACATTCACTTAAGAAAAAGAAAGCTGAAGAGATTCGGGAAGTTGAAAAAAGGCTCAACGAAAAAATAAGAGCCCGGGACAAAAAGATAGAAGAACTTGATAAAAAACTTTCGGAATTGGATAAGAAAAAGAAAGTTGATCGCAAAAAACTGGAAAAAGAGATAAACAATCTCCGTTATCAGTGGGAAAAAGATGATGAATCTCTTGAGAAAAAAATTGTGGAACTGGAAAGTAAATTGACACTTATGCATCAGAACGAAGAGAAATATCTTAAAAAAACAACTGACAAATTGGAAACTGAACGCAAAAAAAATATCGAAGCTGTTAAAAAGGAATATGGCAAAAAAATAAAGGATCTCAAAAAAGAGAGAAAAAAAATGATAGAAGAGCATGAAAAAGCTCTGGAAGCAGGCGATAAAAAAGTCGCAGAAGAGATTGAAAAACTCAGACAGGAAAAAGAAAAACACACAAAAAAAATATCAGAACTGGATAAAAAAATGGAAGAGATCCGTTCCGCTCATGATAAAAAAGAACGAAGTTTCATGAGTCAGCAGGAAGCGGAACGCATGAAAAACGAAGATGAAGACAGAAAGTATAAGGTAAAACTGAGCAATGAATATCAAAAAGAGTTTGATGAATTAAACGCCAAACTTAAGGAGATAGACGAAGAAGAAAGCAAAAAGAGAGAAGAACTCAAAAAATATGACGGTACTGTTGAAGAGTACTTCGCTAAAAACATGGAAAAAATGACTAAATTTCAGGATGAAATAGACAAAGAGCGGGATAAAATAACAAAAGAATATAAAGAAAAAATCTCGAAATTCCGAAGTGGCGATGCAGAAGATCTGGAAGATGAAAAAGAAAAACTTCAGGAAAAGAAAAAAGAACTTTCTGAAAAGCTGGCAGAACTTCGTAAAGAGTTGACGGAAGCTGAAGAGTCCGGAGAATCTCAAGACGATGAATCTTCCGAAAAAGCCGAAGAAAAAACTGCAGAGAAGAAAAAAGATATCGAAAAACAGATAGAAAATATCGAGAAAGAGATTAAAGAAACGGACAAAAATATTGCCGGACTCGATAAAAAACTTGCAAAAGCAGGAGAGGGTAAAGAACAGGAAATTCAAAAACTTGAAATGGAAATGGACCAAAAACTGGCCGAACTTGACATGAAACTGGCCAAGAAAAATGACGAACTCAATAAAGACAACGAAAAGTTCAGAAAAAAAACTCTACAGGAAAAAAAGCGTGCAGAAAAACAGTTTCAGAACTATCTTAAAAGAGCTGAAAGACGCAGAAAAAGTATAAAAAACCAGATAGAACTCGCTAAGAAAAAAATGCAGCGCGAACTGGAAAAAAGAGAGAAAGACCGTGAGAAGCTTTCTGGAAAACATGAACGGGCAAAAGAGCAACGCAGAAAACAGCTTGAAAGAGAGCTTGCCAAATATGAGCGACAGAAAGAAGCTGAAGAGAACAAAATAGCCCGAATAGATGATCGTATAAACAAAATTAACGAACGCTGGGCCGACAGGAAAGATCAGATGATTACATCTCACCGTGAAAAGATGAAAAAATACAATGAAAATTTCAAAGAAAAATTAAGCAGTCTGGAAGATGAACAAAAAGAAAAGCTTGAAGATCTTAAAAACAGATACGCAGGAAAAACACTCGACAGTAAAAAAACTTTTGAAAAACAAAAGGATGAACTGGATAAAGAGATAGAAAAGGTTCAGGCGGAAAAAAGAAAACGAAAGGAAAATCGCCAACAGATTCTCAAAAGAAAACAAGAGGAATGGAAACGCTATGTGAGCAATGTTGAACAACAGAAAAAAGAAACCAGAGACAGAATGGAGCAGTTGAAATCTCGTAAAAACAATATGAACAATGAAGATCGTCAAAGAGCTCGAGAAGAGAAAAAAAGCATAGAGGAAAAATACGATAAAAAAATATCTGAAATTGAAAAACGCGAACTCAAAGAGATACAGGACAAAACAAATATTCGTAAAAAAACTGTCAGAAAGCGCGAAACAGAACCCGGAAAGTTGGGAATACGCGTTGAAGAGTTAAAATCTGAAGCCCTTGCAAGAGAAGGCATGAGACAACTTCAGGAAAGAAAAATTGCAAAAGCACGAAAATCATTTGTGGAAGCACTCTATGTAGACAAAAACAACAAAAGAGCAATTAACGGTCTTGAAGCCATAAATTCAACAGCAAAATCGATGTATTGGGAAGCATACGGAATGCGGGACTCCAACACCAGTCGTGCCCGCAGTATCTTTAAAACTCTTCTGGAAACTCTTTTACCTGACAACGAATACTATATAAAAGCAAAAATAGCCCACGAATCCCTGTGATATTTCTTCTTGAATTGTTCGATTCTGAGTTAGAAAATATGGGAAAGAATTCTGATTCAGAAGAGTTACACAAAATCTGAGGTTCACCCGAAGGTTAATCGGCGATTTTTGTAACTTCTTAAGAACAGAAAACCTTTCCATTTTTCAATGAGATAGTCGGACGGTTCAGGTTTTATTTGCATTAAATATTAAAATGCTTATAATTATAAGCAGGAGGTGTTCATATGAAACCAAAAATTACAGCTGTTACAAACGAAAC
>JAWOGE010000114.1:0-4511 GCA_046497165.1 bacterium
GCCGAACATCTTCATGATGTGGGTTGCTTTCAGCACGATACCTGCTGCGACCTTGAATACGATGAAAACAATGAAGTTGTGTGCATCGAAGGAAGTGAAGGAGAAAACTATGAAGGCACCTCCTGGACAGAGCGCTGCTCCATGTTTTCTGCATCCTGCATGGGAGAAAATATAGCAGCAGGAAATTACAAACCCGAAGACACCATATGTCAGTGGCTCAATTCACCCGGACACCGTCAAAACATGTGCCGTTCAAGTTTTTCTTCTCTCGGAACAGGCGTTCATCTCGGCACAAACAATTACAGATACTACTGGGTCCAGAATTTCGGTGGACAACATTTGGGCGGAAAAATGAAATCCGGAGCGGTTTTAAACGGAGAATTTCTGGGATATTCTTCCCTTGCGGCAGGTGTGGCACTTGAAAACCCAGAATCTCCAGCACACAAAGTTGTTGTAGAAGTTGAAGATAACCGTTCGGAAATGAACCTTATTTACGGAGATAAAAACCGCGGTGCCTTTATTGCCGACATCAGCATATCTTCATGTGACAGATATCGTTTTCACGCTGAATTTGAAAACTCCGAAAAGGAAACTTTTCCCCCGGAAGGCTATTTCATACACAGAGAAAAAAAAGAAGATTGTAAAATAAATGACGATGATGATGACCATTGGCCTGACAAAGATGCCTTCCCCGACGAAGATTATACCCATGAAGATGATAACGACCCCCGACCCGACGAAAATCATCTCCCCGACGAAGACAACTATTTCACCGACAAACACGACCATGATTATGAACTTTCAGACTCAGACAGTGAAACAGAACTATCTGAATCAGACTCGGATTTATTTAAAGAAGATAAGGCGGGAAACAAAACTTCCGGATGTTCCTGTCAAATTATAGAACTTTAACCCTTGTCAAGTGAAAAATAAGTTATTTAGGCAACTTACATCATTTGCAGGTCCTGTCCAACGCTTCTATCACAAGATCTTCTTTCATAAAAACCACCTCGACAATAGCAAACAACCCTTGCAATATAGACAATAAATTATTCCAGTTCACCAAGAAATACCTCAGCAGGTGCAATTCTTATACCTTCTTTGGTAGTGACATTTTTTGTTCCGGCAAGTGATATCTGCCAACCTTTGCACTCGGGAAATTTACTTAAAAAATATAGCATCGGTTTAGATATTGAATCATCTTTCAATTTACATTCGACACAAAACAGAGGATTCCCATCTTCAACAACAACAAAATCAACCTCTCTCTTGTCAATATCCCTGAAATATCTTAATTCAATATCTTTTCCCAAAACATCCTGCTGCCAACAAACCCATTTCAGCAAGTGAACTGCCACCATATTTTCAAATCTTAATCCCTCTTCTTTTACAAGTGTCCAGTCATGAAGGGACCTTGCAGAAGAAATACAAAGAACTTCTTGATCATTACGGGATAAAAGGAGAGATGACGAATCCGGGCAGTCCGAATGAAAATGGAGATAGTGAACAGAGTCACCACCGATTTAAACGAGCCGTGGATCAGTCACTGATGCTGAGAGGGAGCAGAGATTTCAGCAGTCGTGAAGAATACGAATCATTTCTGCATAAACTGTTTGGACAGCTTAACAAAACCCGCATGAAAAAGTTCCATGAAGAAACAGCCGTTATGGAAGACCTTCCTTTATCAAGAATAGACACATGCAGTGTGTATAACATTTCGGTAAGAAGGAACGCTACTATATCAGTGAAACACAAGATATACAGTGTACCGAGCCGCCTGATAGGAGAAAAAGTCAAAGTCAAAGTTTATCAGGAATATCTGGAAGTTTATTACGGACAAAAAAAGATAGAAACCATGAAACGGATAGGCAGAAAAGGGATTTCTGAATACCTCAAGATACTTGAACTGACATCTAAGAACGGAGAAGATGAGGTGAGATCAGTGCTCATGTTTTTTCAGACATCCGGAGTAGAGCTGTCTTTTGAAAAGGTAAGGGAAAAGCTCGACAAAGAGAGAGAAATCACACTTCCCGGTTCAATGGAAATAGAGCTTCCCGTTCTTGATGAATACGACAGAATATTTTTTTGTTCACCCTGTGTACCAACCTTGTGCAGGAACTCCTTAAAGCGAAAAAAGAGCTCAGTCTGCCTAAAAAACTTAAACAACTCTCGCGATTCGATGCAATAATAATAGATGAAATCGGATACATACAGCAGACCAGAGATGAAATGGAGGTGCTGTTCACACTCCTTGCAGACAGATATGAAAGAGGGAGCGTGATCATAACAAGCAACCTTCCCTTTTCAAAATGGGGCGAAATATTTAAAGACAACATGCTGGCGGCAGCAGCTGTCGACAGACTTGTGCATCACAGCGTTGTGTTAAAGTTCGATGTCGATAACTACAGACTCGAAGAAGCAACTAAAAAAGAGAAGCGAAAAAAATAAAAAAAGCTAAAAATTTGTTCTTTGATTTATGATATGTTTTTAAGCAACTTCAACCGGTAAAAATAATTGTCGTTGAGGGAAAATGTAATTGTCGCTTGACAACAGAGTGTTTTTCATTTTTTGCTCCTATAAAGCAATAAAACTTTCATTATCTTTCCCGCAACATCCTTTGGTACTTCGGCAACTTTAGCAAACTCTTTCCATCTACTGACAGAATCAACAACTTGTTCTATGATTTCAGATGGTTTCTTAATATTCATCTGTTTTGCAACTTCTATTAAATCCTCTTTTGAAATGTCAGTTCTTTTGCCGTTAACTGAGAGCTGATGAGCACTTATCCATTTATTTCCCGGATCATAGGCATAACTGACATCATAAGCGGGAGAAAGTCGCCACTTTCCTGTTTTATCCATCAGAAATGAGATGTTTTTTGTGTGATCGTCCCTGTTATTGGCAACAACATTAAAAACCATCCGTCTAAAAAGCTGTTCTGCGTCACTATATGGGAGACGAAGCTGTCTCATGATCTGGAAAGCCTGTTCGTAAGCATAGGATCTGGGTTCGTTATAATCGTAATGAGCAATTGCGCAAAGAGTCTGCATGTGAATCTTATCTTCACCCGATCTGTCAAACCTTTTTGTCATAAAATGAGATCTGCCGTTTTCACGGAGAAGCCTGCACTCAGACATTTCAATTCCGCAATCAAGAGCCATAAGGTAATATGCATATTCAATATTCCCGTAACCCTTTGTTTCAAGGAGTTGCGTTTCACTCACTCCGTCAAACTTTATCAACCAGTATTCAAAACCGTTAAGTCCATCAATTTGCCCTGATCTGACTTCTCCTGTTTGAGGATTGTAGGCAATAACGGCTTTTGCTCTTGCTCCACCGGCAGATGTTCCAACCCTGAATATCTCGTGCACACCTTTATCCGTAAGATCTGCCTTGAAATCCTTTCTATTTCTTAAGATATCATTCGCAAGCATAACAAGATTTTCAATTTCAACAGGATTTGACTTTTCACTCATAACTGCAGGTTCAAACTCAAGTGCCCCCATTCCCCTTCTGCCGATATAACAAAGCCTTTCAACAGGATTAAAACTTTCAGAAGTTCTTCCAGTTGCTGCAAGCCATGCATCAATTATCTGATTACCGAATCTGTCAGGCAGAGCATCCGCAAGAAGACCGGGAAGGCCTTTAAAAGTATCATAATTCAATGAGGGAAAAGAAAAAACAGTTCCGTTTCGCGCCGTAACAATCGGCATCATAACTGGAGACAGATCCAAACCTTTTTTTATAAAATTTTCATCGAACTCAAATGAAGCTTTTTTTGAATCTTCATCCCAGATTACAGCACCGGCGAACTGTTCCCAGATGTTAACTTTTGCTATATTTACCAATTGTAGTCCTCCTCGGGCACTTCTTTTACAACTTTTTCTGACTTTCCTGCTCTCTTTCTCTTCTTTTCCTGTTCTTTAAGTAACTTTATCGGACTCACAACATCCTGAGCCTGAAAAACATCAAACAAGTCAAGACGATCAAGAGCTCTAAGAACCTGAACAAGTGTAAGAAGATTTACAGCACGACCGGATTCCATTCTGCTTATCGTTGTTCTATCAAGCCCCGCCGTATCAGCAATCTCCTGCTGTGAAATGTTTTTGTTTATTCTGATCTGCTTTATACTTCGGCATATTTCCCTGACAATCTCAGGGTCAGACATTGCTACCCAGTTTTTTTTAGTCACATTATCCTCCAAAAATCTCAGCATTCAATTAATTGTAGCTTTTTTTCTACTTTATGCAAGATATAAATTGTTTTTGATGCTTTTAAGCAACTACTTTACGTTTTCAGAACCTTTTCCAACAAGACCTGAGGGGTCAGTTATTCCCTTTAAAGTCAAGAAGAAATTGTTTCATTTTTCACCTCTGTGTTGACAGTTTGTAAAATTTCGATATTCTCATTTTCGGCAGTCTTTGATCCCGCAAAAATTTTAGCTTCAAAGCTATGGGACACTGACTGCCTTCTTTTTCTCATAGCATGTTTTGATATGGGAGCTGTTTCTT
>JAWOGE010000149.1:0-6661 GCA_046497165.1 bacterium
AAAATAGTTGGAGTCGGATATAACGGACTTCCTCTGGGTTGTCATGATGATAATTTTCCCTGGGGCAGAGAAGGTGAGACTCTTGATACTAAATATCCTTATGTGGTTCATGCTGAAATCAATGCCATTTTGAACAGTATAAAAAATCTTAACGGATGCAGCATATATGTCGGACTTTTCCCATGTAATGAATGTGCAAAGGCCATTATTCAGTCCGGAATAAAACAGGTGATTTATCTTTCGGACAAATATGCTGAAACGGAAAGTGTTATAGCTTCAAAACGGATGCTGGATTCTGCAGGAGTTGATTACAGAAAACTGGATGTTTCTGTAAAAACCCTTTCTGTGGATTATTCGGTAGTTGAATAATTAACTTTATTGACAGATGTCGAAATCTTTTTATAATTTGTTTTACGAAGTTTTAATGTGGTAGATATTAAAAATGTCTTTAAAAGAAACAAAAAAGTACAAAATAAACAGTAACACGAAAAAGTATTTTGAAAAATATCTTAAAACCAGTTCTTTAGACATGCATAGCTATGTAATTACTGCGATTCAACTGACTCCTGAAAAACATATTTCAAACTCTTCAAAAACACCGCATGACGACAGCATCATTCTTTTTTCTCCTGGCATTTTAAGTGAAAAATCAATGAAAGATGTCGAAAAAATCTCAGTGCATCTCGGAATATCTGTGGATGAATATGTTAGAAGATGTGTTGAATTCCAGTTGAGTGATCCTTATGATAAATATGGAAATGTAAAAATTGATCACAATAGTTAACCATAGACCTCAACCTGAACCGTCCGACTCTCTCATTGAAAAATGAAAAAAGCCTTCTGTTCTTAAGAGGTTACAAAAATCGCCGATTAACCTTCGGGTGAACCTCAGATTTTGTGTAACTCTTCTGAATCAGAATTCTTTCCCATGTTTTCCAACTCAGAATCGAACGATTCAGGTTCAATTAAGCAGATAAGTTTTTCAACTTGATTTTTTCCAATGAGCTGAGTTTGTTTGAGAAACACAGTTGAATTTTGATGGAGATTTTAAATGATTAAAGTTTTTTGTTTTGTCTCTCCTTTTTTATTTCTGTTTTTTATTTCCTGCAATGAAAGCTCCTCTTTTTCTTTAAATCAGCAGAAAAACATCTTTGATGAAGATGATTTTTATGATGATATTCATGAACAGGTGGATGTTGATTGTATTGAAAGGGATTTTGACGAGAATAACGATAATTATTTTCAGGATTTTGATTTAATTTCTGACGAAGACACTGACATGAATTGTGAATTATACGATGAGGATTCTGTCAGCAATGAACCTTGCGGGCATCTTTTTGGAATTCCTAATGAAAACACTGGACTTACACCGGAGCAGTGCAAACCTTTTTTCAATTGTGAAGGGATGAAATTTGAAGCTCCTTTTTACACAGAGGAAGAAATTGAATGGATTGAGTCCAGAAACTATCTTAATCCGCCCGAAGAGATGATGTCGAACCCATACGACAATCCGGAGAGTCATCCCCATCAACCTGAAAAATTCTGCGGAATAAAATTTGAAAACACAGGCAAAAAAGATTACACTCTACATACTTATAATTCCATGGAAAAACTTGAGCAGGCAGGTGCTCTTCTTACACATACAGGAGCCTGCGGACACTGTTCATCTCTTCAAAGTCTCGCGGTTTATATTAAAAACGGAGACCTTACCGGACCTGTCAGATCCTGTGCGTCCAAAGGTATTTATCAAAATGAGGAAAAAACCATGGAATGCCTTATGGATATCGGATTTGACAGAATATGTGCAAAAGTATGGTATTATAATACAAAAAACACCAGGTCTCAATGCATTTTGAAGTGTCTCGACGGTTTCAATTCGCTTTATCACAATCCTGATGGAACACTCAACGAATGTATCCAATGTGATGAAGAAAAGTCAGGTCCTGTATTTAAAGCCACATCAGGAAGGACGAGAAGGAACTCCGGACTTCCCACAGCACTGTGCCGTCCTTGTCATACGATTTCAAAGGTCAAGCATCACTACCATTAGTAGAAATCTCCTATTGCAAAACCAGCTTGATGGTAAAAGTAAAAACATTTATTTGACTTCGGAATTCAATTAAGCTATATTTTTACACATAAGTTGTCATTAAATTGATGGGGATGAAAATGAAAAGATTGTTTTTAATTGCTGTGTTTTTATTTTTTGTTGTTTTTTCCTGTTATCTTCACGCGGATGAGAGTGAAAATTCCGAAAAGAAAAAAAATATAGAAAATGCTCCTTCGCTTAAAGAGAGGTCTGAGGAAATCAAAGATAAAGATTCTCCTGAAATTGAAGAAGAGAAAAATGGCGAAGAAGTGGAAAAAAATATACAGAAAGATAAAGAAAGTGAGTCTCATGAAACGGAAAAGTCAGATGAAGAGAACGAATCTCAAACTGTCGGAGAAGAGTCTGAAAACGAAGAGAAAAAAAGTGAAGAAAAACATTCCGATAAAAAAGATTTATGGAGCATGTCTTCAAACTCTATTGGTTCCGCGGGTCTCGGACTGGGTATGCAGTACGGTTTTTTTGGTATAAATGTTGAGGTGGCTCCGATTCAGTTCAAATATTGGGAATTAATTAATATTGTTGCGAACTTTGGTATTACCCCAGATGAAATTCTTGCGTATTCAGGTGGGGTGCGGATATACATTCTTGGTTCTGACAGTGTGTGGCGTCCAAGATTGACTTTAACATACGGAGTTAATGCACAACTTGTCATAGATCAAGTTGTTATAACTGATTCTGGAACGCTTAAATACAAATACAATGAATCACATCACGGGCTTATTGCCGCTGCAGGTGTGAGGTTCCTTTTCGGAGAAGGAAAAAGGCATGGACTTGACTTTGATTTAAATATAATTCCATTTTCAACTGTTCATAAGCGTGTTGATGAACTCAAAAAGGATGGTATTACAGAAAACAAAGACAAGCCTTTCCCGCTCAATATATCTTTCGGATATCGTTTTGCTTTTTAAAACTGTTTGATTTTTCTTTATTTTTAGTTAAGGAGGATTCTTTGTGAAAGCTGAAAGATTTATAGAAATATGCAAAAAAGAGGTGATTCCGGCTCTTGGATGCACTGAGCCTATTGCAGTTGCTCTTGCTGCTGCTGTCAGCAGAGAAAATATTGGTAAAGAGCCTGAAAAAACAAAGGTTTTTCTTAGTGGAAATGTTATGAAAAATGGAATGGGGGTAGGTATCCCGGGAACAGGAATGGTTGGTTTGAAAATAGCCGCAGCTCTCGGAATAATCGGAGGCGACCCTTCAAAAAATCTTGAATTGCTTTACGATATATCCGGAGAAGATATTGAAAAAGCAAAAAAAATCTTATTAGATGGAAAAATATCCATCGGTGTTAAAGAAGATGTGGGAAAACTCTATATTGAAGCTGTATGTTATGAGAAAGACAATTCAGCCCGTACTGTTATCTGCGGGAATCATACTAACATTGTGCTTGCCGAATATAACGGTTCTGTTATTTTTCAAAAAAATTGTGATACTTTTGTTAAAAACAGTTCTGAGAAAAACGAAAAAGATACCAAATACGGTATGACAGTCAGAAGTATATGGGATTTCATACACAGTGTTCCGCTTTCTAATATAGAGTATATAAATGAAGGTGCTGAGATGAATCGTGAAATAGGTCTGGAAGGGTTGCGCGGAGATTACGGGCTGAGAGTCGGAAAAACACTCAGGCGTAATTGTGACAAAGGATATTTGAAAGATGATCTTTCAAATTGGGCCATGGCTCTTACGGCTGCTGCCAGCGACGCCAGAATGGCCGGAAGCACTCTTTCTGTTATGAGTAATTCAGGAAGCGGAAATCAGGGTATAACAGCAATGCTCCCGGTTCTGGCTGTGGCAGAAAAATTGAATTGTGGAAAAGAAAAGACAACCCGAGCTCTTTATTTGAGTAATTTGATAGCCATACATTTAAAAGAGTTTATGGCAAGACTTTCTGCACTTTGTGGAGTTGTAACAGCCGCAAGCGGTGCCGCATGCGGTATAACATATCTTATGGATGGTGATTTTAATCAGATAGGATACACCATAAAAAACATGATAGGTAATATATCGGGTATGATATGTGACGGAGCCAAAGCCGGTTGTGCACTCAAGGTTTCCACAGCAGTAAGTGCCTCTCTTCAAAGTGTTTTTCTTGCAATGGAAAATATAGAGATTTCCGAATATGACGGAATAATAGAGAAAGATATCGAAAAAACCATAAAAAACCTTGCACTTATTTCTTCAGAAGGTATGGAAACAACGGATAAAGTAATTCTTGATATCATGAGTTGTAAATAATGATGTAACCTGAATCGTTCGATTCTGAGTTAGAAAATATGGGAAAGAATTCTGCTTCAGAAGAGTTACACAAAATCTGAGGTTCACCCGAAGGTTAATCGGCGATTTTTGTAACTTCTTAAGAACAGAAGACTTTTTTCATTTTTCAATGAGAGAGTCGGACGATTCAGGTGTAAATCATAAGATATAATATTGTCCGTCTGGATGGAATTTTTCAATTTTTTCCAAAATATTTTCCATAAGTTCTGCAGCTTTTTTCACAGACTTTTCAAGGGAAAACCCTTTTGCGATATAACCCCCCAAAGCAGTGGAAAAATGACAACCGGTACCGTGTATGTTTCTATCAGTTTTTTTTCGCTTAAAATTTACAAAAGAATGTTTTCCGGAAAAAACTGTCATAATTCTGTCAGAGCTGTTTTCCGGAGTCAATACAATTGAACAACCCAGTTTTCTGTTTACAAAATCCGCTTTTTCCGAAATCGATGAACACAGTTTTTTTTCTCCGATTATTTTTGCAATAATTTTAAGTTCTGCAGGGTTGGGAGTTATGATTCGATTTTCTCCTGATATAAAATCTATCCATCGGGGAGATATTTCAGGCAAAACAGAGGATGAAGAAGCTTTAAAAACCGGATCTGCTATTATAGTATCAAATCTGTTCTCAACAATATCAGTCAGTTGAGAAATCCATTTTGAGTTGTTAAAGGGTAAGAGTCCTGTTTTTATTGCAGATGTTTCAAATTCACAAAAAAGTTTTTCAAAAGCTGAAATTATATATGAAAAATCAACGACATCCGCTTTTTCAAAGTTCATCGAATTCTGAATCGTAAGCATTGAAGGTATGACAACAGGGTGAATCCCGATTTTTTCGGCTGTTGATATATCAGCCGCCATACCGGCTCCGCATGTAGGATCATGTCCTGAGATTATATAAATTACAGGAGTGCTCATGTTATATGAAAAAGAGAGTCTATTCTTAATTGCCTCAGATAGTTTCTGAGATCGTTTGATGCATTGCTTATTACAAGTTTGTGTCCTTTTTCAGAAAGCCGTTTGGAAAGTATTATCATTTTTCCTATGGCGGAAGAATCTATGAATTTAGTTTCGGATGCATCTATAACAACTGGGGTGCCTTTTCGTGATATATGAAAATCTATTATGCCGAAAAGACTTTCGGAAGAAATAGCACGCAAAACTCTGGGAAGTGATATATAAAGTTTTTTGTCTGTGTTGTTTCCAAGCATATCAACCCGCTTTTTTGCTATTCTTCCGATTCGAAAATTGAGTCAAGATCCTTTTGACTTATAATTTCATCGTCATTTGCTTCCTCAGAAGAATTTTTCTTTTCCATTGTTTTGTTTTTCGAATCATCTTCTTCAGCATCATTTTTGTCTTTTACCACTGTTGCGTCCACCTCTTCGAGAATAGATTGGCCGATGTCGGAAAAATCATTATCTTCTTCATTTTCAAAGGAAGTGGACCCTTGAACTTCCTTGCTATTTTCATCTGTGTTTTCCTCTTCAGTTTCCTCTTCAGTTTCACTGTTTTCGGGTATTTCAATGTTTTCTTCCATCATTTCGGCAACATTATCGGGAATGGATATCTCCGTCTCACTTTCCTTCTGAAGTCTTTCTATCATAGTGAGAAGTTCTATTTTTTCCTGTTTCATGGTTTCCAGGTCCTCTTCAAGTTTTTTTATTTTGCGTATAGCAACTTCATTTTCACCATCATTTTCACCGGGTATGAGCGTTTCAAGTTCAGAGATGCTTTTTTTCTGTTTTTCTATGGTTTCTTCCTGTTGTAAAGTAAGTTCCTGCAATTCTTTAAACTCTTTTTCGTCAGGCCCCGCTTCTCTTTCTTTGAGTATTGTTTCTTTTTGTTCTATACTTTTTTTCAGGTCTCTGATGGTTTCTTCCTGCTTTTCCATACTTTCTCTTAAAGGAACAATCAATTTTTTAAAGAGAGGTATTACATTTTTTCTACTTATATAAACCCGGCGCCACATGATGAAAAGAAACACCTGAAAAAGAACAAAAAGAGATATTATTATTGCAAAGCTGAAAATAAGATCGATAACACTGTCCCCTGAAAATAAAACCACAAGAACCTCCTTCTCTATAAATAGTATTAAAAAAACAGAAGTTGGCAATATTTTTCAATGAGAGGGTCGGACGGTTCAGGTTTTAAAAAATTCTGAAGTTTTGTCCACCACATATTACAAGCTGATCCTATAAAGCCAGAAGACCAAGAGCGTACGCTACAACGTGAGGCGCCTTCTCAACAGAGACAAGAAGGGCCGGGAGTTCAAGGAGG
>JAWOGE010000217.1:0-15848 GCA_046497165.1 bacterium
TTTTTTTTCAGATGAACTGTAAAGTGTAATTATCTCTTCCAGGGGGTCGTAATCCGAAGAACGCCTGTTGAAAATAAGATCATTGAAAAGTTTTCGTTCTTTTTCCGGTATGCGACTGAGCGGAATTAATTTGCCCGGATGAAAAATAGCCGCATCGAGACCCTGTTTTACGGCGTGATAGAGAAAAACAACATTCAATCGCCGTCGGGCTCTCGGTGATAATCCGTATGAAACATTACTCACACCGAGCATGACGGATACGCGAGGAATATTTTTCTTTATGAGAGAAATTGCTTCGAGAGTTTCAATTCCGGCTGTATATAAATTTCTATCCCCGGAGCCGAGAGAAAAAGTCAGTGGATCTATGAAAATATCCCGTCGATCCACACCATGTTTTTCAGCCGTTGAAACAATTTTCTCTGCTATGTTCAATTTTGTTTTCGCTGTTTCGGCCATGCCGTTGTCATCAATTGTCAGACCTATTACAGAAGCACCGTATTTTCTTGCGAGTTTTATGATTTTTACGGCAGTTTTTCCATTGTTTTCAAAGTTTATTGAGTTTATAAGAGCACGCCCCCCGTAGTTTTTCAAAGCGTGTTCAATAACTTCAGGATTTGTGGAATCAATACAGAGAGGTGCTGTCATCTCCCGGTTGATCTTGTGTATAATCCTGTCAATGTCCTCAAGTTCGTTTCTGCCTGTGCTTGCCACGGAGATGTCTATGAGATGAGCGTGTTCCTTTTCCTGAGAAACTATGATATCCATCATAGCTTCAATGTTTTCGTTTTTCAAAGCTTTACGGAATTTTGCAGAGCCGGTGGCATTGGCACGCTCTCCTATTATGAGAGGAGGGGGTTCTGAAATCATATTTTCCGTTCTGTACATGGAGCTGAAAAAAGGTATGAACTCCTTGCGTTGCCTTGGTTTTTTAGTTTTTACAGATGTTTTTTTAACTAAACGGGAAATGTGTTCCGGAGTTGTTCCACAACATCCTCCGACAAGTTCCGTTCCGAAATCAGAAACAAACGAAGACACTTTTTCAGCATATTTTTCAGGAGGCTGATTATAAACAAGTTTTCCGTCAACATTGGAGGGTATTCCGGCGTTCGGCAGCACAGAGATATAAAAAGGACTTTTACGAGAAAGAATTTCAAGAGATTTTCTCATGTTATCAGGACCTGTTCCACAGTTAAGTCCGAGAGCAAAAAGATCAAATCTGGAGAAAGTTGTTATTATTGTTTCTATGTCCGATCCAAGAACAGTTTTAAGGTTTTTCCCGAGAGTGAACTGTACAATAACAGGTTTTTCTGTGCCTAACTTTTTTTGAGCTCTCATTACAGCGAAATAGGCTGACTTTGCCTGCAGAACATCCTGACATGTTTCTATCTGAAAAAGATCGACGCCTCCTTCTAAAAGAGCAGAAGCCTGAATAAAAAAAGATTCTTCAAGTTTTTCAGTTGTTGCCTGACCGAGAGAGGGGAGTTTTGAGCCCGGTCCTATGGAGCCTGAAACAAAAACAGGGTGATCGGCGTTTTTTGCCGCTTCTTTTGCTGTTAAAGCTGCTGCTTTGTTAATTTCATATGTTTTTGATTCCAGACCGTAGGGAAACAAAGTGTGCGGAGCAGCACCGAAGGAGTTAGTTTCTATAATATCGCATCCGGATTCACAGAAAAGACGGTGAATTTTTTGTATAATATCAGGACGGGTCAGATTCAGAAGTTCGGGGCATTCATTTTCAGCTTCTTTTGATGAAAGAACACCTTCAGACATCAGGCTGCTGCCCATGGCACCGTCAAAAAAAACAGTTCTTTTTTTAACAAGCTTTTTAAGTTCAGCAGTGGATGCGGAATCTTTTTTTTGATTTTTCACAAAGCTCCTCCAAAAACGCTGTCAAGAAGAGCTCGGCAGGAACGCCCTTTTCCCATTGTAAAAAGATGAATTCCCGGAGCACCGTAATCAAGCAGTTTTTCAACAAGTTTCGATGTTTCTCTAATACCGTTTTTAAAAGCTTCTTTTTTTGTGTTTGCATCCTCAACGGCTTTTACAAAATTATCGGGAATGGATATGTTGAAGACACCGGGGAGTTGTGCCAGATGACCCTTTGTGTAGAGAGGTTTAATTCCCGGAATAACAGGAACCGTTATCCCTTTTTCTCTTATTCGTTCAACAAATGAGCAATATGCATCAAAATCAAAAAACATTTGAGTTATTATGTAATGTGCCCCGGAATCCACTTTCTTTTTGAGGTTGTTTATATCTTCATTCATGTCAACGGCTTCAACATGTTTTTCGGGATAACCGGCCACGCCTACGCAGAAATCAGTGGGGGAGGCGTACTCTATTTCATGCAGGTAATCTCCTTTGTTCATGCAGTTTATCTGCTTTACAAGACCGGATGCATATCTATGTCCGTCCGGTGAGGCATAAAAAACGCCCTTACTGTCTGGAGCATCGCCTCTTACGACAAAAAGATTGTCAAATCCAAGATAGTTCAGATCGATCAGAGCATCTTCTGTTTCATAAATGTCATGTCCGCCGCATATTAAATGAGGAATAGTTTCAATATTATATCGGGACTGTATGGCTGCACATACACCGACAGTTCCGGGTTTTTTTCTGACATATCGTTTTGTGGCAGTTCCTGACCTGTCAAACCCTCTTATCATCTCAGGTTGATGATAAGTGACATTAACAAAACTCGGGTTGTAAGGAAGAATTTTTTCCAGAGAGGAAAAAAGTTTTTCAATGGGTATTCCCCGCGGAGGAGGTGTTATTTCTATGCTTACAAAAGTTTTTTTTCTGTTTATAACATCTGTGACTTTTGTCAAGAAAGCCCCCTGTTCCTATCAAATCATTCAGTTGAAATTCTAACCTTCTTTCATGACATGTCAAAAAATATGAGATTTCCACGAAGCTGAGAGATTGTTATTCTCTGTCCCGACAGCATCTGAAACCGGCATAAAGAGCTTCCCATCCGGCTTTGAAAGTGCATGTGAGTCTTGCTTCGGCGGAAGCACAGTTGAAAGCTCCACCTCTGATTTCGTATCCATCATCACTTTTTACTATTTCCCAGACATTACCGCTGAGATCATATATGGAAAAATCGTTTACACAATCTTTAAATGTGCCTGTGGGCTGCACTTTAAAACATTTTTCGGATATGCCGTTTCCACCGCAGTTGTATCCACAGTTCGGATCTGTGTTACAATTTTCCGGAGGGATAGAGTTTTCTTCACAAAATTCATCACAGAAAGTGTCCACACAGTTGCATGTTTTTCTGTCGAATTCATCGCCGTAAGGATATTTCTTTTGCTGTGGTCCCTGGCAGACCTGTGTCCATTCATCTGCCCGGCATAATCTTTTTCCTTCATTTTTGCAGGCCTGTTCAAACATTTCAACAACAGATTCGTCAACGGGGTTTTCATTCCATGGAATAACTCCCGGAACACTCAGTGCTCTGTCCGTTTTTGTGCCCTGTGAATTTTCAGTGGCATCACTTCGGGATACTTCGTAAGTGTCGACACATATTTTTCCAACCGGAGTCATATCTTCAGGACAGTCGCTTCCTGAATTTCCGGTGTTCCCGGTATTACCAGTGTCACCAGTGTCACCAGTGTCACCAGTATTTCCAGTATCACCAGTATCACCAGTGTTTCCAGTGTTTCCAGTGTTTCCAGTGTTTCCAGTATTGCCAGTATTGCCAGTGTTTCCAGTATCATCTTTGTCTGTTTTTTCGGATTCGCCATTATCTTCATCATAATCCCATATGCTTCCCGAATTGCCTGTGTCACCGTAAATGTCTTCAGTGTCTTCATTACATGCTGTAAAAATAATTGCGGTGGATATAACAAAAAATAGTAAGCTTCGAAACATCATAACCTCCTAATAGTTTATCCTCATTGAGAGTTCAAACATATGGCGGGAGTAGTTCCAGTCAATATAGTCCAGATCCTCTTCAGAAGCGTCCAGTGAGGAAAAATTCCTGCTGCCGTTGTAACGGACAAGAAGTTCAAAAACCTCAGAAAAACTTTTTCCGAATTCGGTTTCCAGCAAAAATCTTTTATCTATCCTTCTTTTCTTTTTGCCTGAATACCCTGTGTCTCTTATCTCCTGTTTTAAACGGTAATCATGGAAATAGGTTCCCGCAAAATATATGAAAAAACTTTTGAAAAAAAACTTTGACTTTATAAAAGCTTCGAGAAGCATGGCGTTATTTTCCCGAGTTATCTCAACAAAGCTTTCGTCTGATAGCGAGTAAGGAATGTTTTCCTCTTTTTTGAAAAATGTAAATGTGGCGGATGCTCCGGCTCTTATGACATCTCTTTTCCCTCCGGGATAGTAGTATTCCCCTATCTCAAGGCCGACGGACGGGCCTGTGAGATAATCTATTATGTCAGCGTGTGACTTGTAAAAACCTGTTTTAAGAGAAAGATAGGAACTGAATTGATCTGAATGATAATAAAAAAGATCTCCATAGAAAAAAACATCTGAAAAATAGGAGCGAAGTTTATCAAAATCATGGGCTGCGTAATGATATACAAGTGTTCCGCTGAACTCCCAGTCGTTTTTGTATAAGAACATTCCTCCGGAGATATCGGTGTCAATTCTTGAATACTCGCTGCCTGCGGGAACCAGAAAAAATTCACCTGTGGTTCCGGCAAAAAATTTGTCGGACATCCAGTTGAAAGAAAAGCCTGTTCTTTCAAAAAACTTTCCTTCGGACTCAAGACGATTCTGATCCATATCTTTCAAAGATATCATAGAGTCGTAACCCGGGACTATCCACGCATCGCCGTAAATATCGTGTTCGCTTTCAGCATGAATTGAAATAGACAGAATAGTTATAACAATAAAAAACAAAGTTGTCTTCATACGTCACAAGCCCCCCCTCCTCGTTTTCTATGTTTTTTGCGTCTCTCTTTACGCCTTTCCTTTGAACGCTCTTTTATTCTTTCTTTCCGACGCTCTTTTTCAATTTCTTCCTCTTTGTCCTTACTCTTATCTTCTTTATCTTCTTCTTCTTCTTCTTCTTCTTTTTCATCTTCTTTTTCATCTTCTTTTTTCTCATTTTCAGGAACTATGGAAGAGATGTTTTTTTTGCTATCTTCATCATGATCATCGTCTTTAGCTTCAACAAAATAAAATGAAAGAATCAGAAAAAAACAGACGAAAAAGTTATTCATTCATATACTCCTGCACTAAGTTCATATGTAAACAGGTATTTTTATAACATTAAAATCTTGTTTTTTCAAATAATAAAAATTAACAAATTAGAATTACTGGGAGAAACCTGGGACACCATTTCAGAAAGAGAAGTTGTATCTATGATCATTTTTGTCAATCTCTGCTGAGCTCCACAAGCACTTTTTTTAGTTGAGGTCTGTTATATCTGCCCGGTTCTGAATTTATGGCAGAGATTATGGATTTGATTCCCTGTTTTTTTTCACCTGTTTCCAGCATCGCAACTCCCAGTTCAAACAGATATTGTGATTTTTCCGGGAAAAAAGTCACCAACTCTTTCATTCTTTTCATATGTTCAGACAATTTATTTTTATTTTTCAGTTTTCTCATTTTCATTCGCATGTCATTCAAAGATTTCACACCTATGTTTATGACGGTGGATTCTTCCTGATTTTCCTCCAGAAGCATGGGAAATCTTTCATGCAATTCGTTCAATTTATCTTTTATATCCCCGGATCGTCCATGTGTTCTGAGGTATGTTCTGAGTACTTCGACTGATTTTCTTATATTTTTTTTGTAGTTCATCATCATATCAGCAAGCTCCAGAGTGTCCTCAACAGCTTTTTCAGTGTCCCATTCCAGCTCTATTTTATTTTCAAGAATTTTAAAATAGGCTTCTGTTCCGATTTTTTCCGGCTCCTTTTTATAAGTTTGTTTTATGATTCTCATAATGGGAAGATATTTTGAGTCTTTTCTCGTAAGAATTAGTTTCTCAGCTTTCTCGGAGTTTCCTGTTTTTTTCATACATACATACATTTTGTATATAAGTATATCAGAAGGTGAACTTTCATATATCGCTTTTAAGCTGGAAAAAGCTTCCCTGTATTTTTCGGAGAGAAAAAGTTTTTCAGCTTTGAAAAAGTTTTTATCACCTTTATCCGGATAGGCGTATTTTTTTAAAAGTCTGTCTATTGATTTGTCAAGATCTTCAACATGAAAAGGCTTCAGAAGATAGTTGTCGGCTCCGTGCTGTAAAGCCCTGGCAACATTGTTTTTTTCCATCTCTCCGGTGATCATCATAACCGGAATCATGTAATAATCTATGGTGTTTTTTATTTGGTAAACCAGTTCTATTCCTGATCCTCCCGGCATAAACCAGTCGGTTATTACAAAATGCACGGGTTTCCCCTCCCTGTTGCGTTTTTCAATTATGGAAAAAGCTTCATGGCCGTTTTCCGCCTGGATAAAATTTTCATATCCCAGCATTTTCAGCATATCTTTAATGGTTTTTCTCATTATGTAGTGGTCGTCAACTATCAGAATTGTTATTTTTCTGAATTTAGGAATCATAAAAAACATCCTTTTGTTCTACTGTTTTTATACAGATTGTTTGTCTTTTTTTAAATGCCGAAAAATTTTAAGAATATATTTGAAAATGAATGTTAAAAACATGATAAATTCTAATTAATTGAGGGAACAAAATGTTGCTGCACTGCTTTTCAGCAACTAAGATATTATATTTGATAGGTATATTAAAGCAAGTGTTTTTGGTAAAATTTTGTATTTTTTCTCGCAATCTTTTATGCGAATTAGGATGTTTTCTTAAATGACAGTGGTTTTAGGAGTTGTTTTGCCGTACTCTTTGTGATGATAATAAAACTTTAGCTTATTTACTTGAATTTTCTATGCTGTTTTTTATAATGTATCTGATATATGCCGACAGGCTTCCTCTTTATCAGGAATGTTTTTTGCAGTTAAAGAGGGAAGTTGATTGTTATCTATTAACAAGGGGGGCCTTATGAAAGCCAGAATAAAAAAGGATTTACTCAAACCTAAAATATCATTTCCCATCTCCAAGGATTTGTATGACCGCTATCGAAGCATAACTCAAAAAGCCGTAAAAATGAACATAGAATTTGAGTTTGAATTTGAAAAGTGGCTGGAAAAAGAGGTTACTGATCTGGAGAATTTCATAAGAGAGCATTCCGGAGATATCCCGAATGATTCTGATTCTTCAGAAAATTCTTCCAGTGTTTCAGGCAGTAAGCCCGGGAGTGGTTCGGTCACCAATCCTAAGACATGGAGACCTGGTGAATATTCCAAAAGAAAAAAGGGAAGTGCACCCCGTAAAAAGAGCTCTGCGGATGATGATATAAAAATTGTAGATGAAGTTGACGGGCTTTCGGAGTCTGAACGCAAAAGATTGAAAGAGAAAGAGAAAAAGCGTCTCGAACAGCAGAAAGAGGATGAAATAAAAATTCTTAAAGGTTATTTCAGCGACAGTGATATGTCGGATGAAGATATTGCCATTGAGCTCGGTATGCCTCTTAAAGAGGTTAAAAGTTTGCGTGAAGAGCTGAATGATATCTGAAAAATTCTTTTATTTTTTTCCCATAACATTTTTTGTTTTTTCAGTATTTTTTTCTTGCAGTACCTCTTCTCAGGAAAGCGGTGTTTCCGAGCTGGTTACGCTCAATACTCCGGGTGACAGCAATAACAGTGTTTTTGTTCTGAGCTCCTTTAATAACTGGCAGCTGACCACGCCCATGTCTTATAAGGAAGGGAGATGGGAAGTCTCTCTGCGACTGAAACCGGGAGAATATCCATACGCTTTTTATTCAAAAACTGAAGACAAATGGTGGAGAGATGCCGAAAACCCTCTTGTAATGTTTGAAGACGGAGTTCGTTATTCTCGTCTTATAGTAAAAGATCCCCGTTATCCTGAGCTTGTTTTACACAGTGAGCCGGAAGTAGGAGAGAGTGATATCTCTTTATCCGTAAAATTTATTTCCGGTATAACCGGTTCAGGTTTTGACAAGGACTCTGTAACAATATTGATGAACGGCAACCGGATTGATTTTAAAACCGAAAACGAAATCTTTTTTGTGAATCAAAAAGATTTGCCTCCGGGTAAATACTCTTTTGAGTTCTTCATGAAAGATAAAAAAGGTTTTGCCTCTGAAAAAGTTTTTATCCCTCTCTGGATAGAAAATCAGCCTTTCCGGTGGAAAGATGCAGTAATCTACCAGATAATGACAGATCGTTTTCATAACGGTTCTGCTGACAATGATGCTCCCCTGGATGATGTCAGCAAAATTGCAAACTGGAACGGCGGTGATTTCATCGGGATAACGGAAAAAATCGAAGATGGATATTTTTCCAATCTGGGCGTCGATGTTCTCTGGATAAGTTCTCCTGTTGCAAACACACAAAAAGCCTGGCCCGGTATGGGTGAAGATGAAAGATTGTATGCTGCGTATCATTCATACTGGCCTGTGGGTACAGGCTGGACGCATAAACAACCTCTTCCGGAACCTGAAAGTGTTGTGGAGCGGAATTTCGGAACGGAAAGGGAGCTTAAAAAACTTATGGAAACCGCTCACAGCAGAGGCATGAGGATTATTTTCGACTTTGTTCCTAATCATGTCCATACGGACAGCCATTTGTGGGAAAATTACGAGTTCAGCGGATGGTTTAATAAGGCTTACGGAGAGCTTTCGCCCAATAAAAACGGAGGATACACCTGCGGATGGGAGCGTCCTCTCGAATGCTGGTTCACCGATTATCTTGCCGATATTGATTATCGAAACAACGATGCGTTGAAAAGAGTTATGGAACACATGCTCTGGATCATCAGAGAGTTTCGTCCCGATGGATTCCGAATAGACGCTGTACGCCTTATGAGGATTCATTTCACAGAAACCATGCGTCATATGGTGAGAAAAAACATCGAAACAGCAGGGCCCTCTTTTTATATGATAGGGGAAACTTTTACCGGCGAAACCGGATGGGACGAAATAGGCGGATATCTTGGTGAAAATCGTCTCGATGGTCAGTTTGATTTTCCTCTGTTTCATCAAATTTCAAAAACATTTCTTTCACGGACTCAATCTTTGAGTGATTTTGTAGATTTTTTTGATATTCACGAAACACGCTACACAGATAATTATTATAAAGATGCTGTAATGGGAAATTTTATGGGGAATCACGATATCTGCCGAGCTTTGAGCACAGCCAACGGTGACTTTGATGGTACTCCTCTTGGAGGAAAATCCGCTCATGAAAGAGCCTGGTACGACCAACCTGAAACACCTGACGATGAAAAAGCTTTTTTACGCCTGAGAAATGCACACACTTTTATTTTTACAACACCCGGAATCCCGGTTGTTTTCCAGGGGGATGAGTTCGGAATGCCCGGTGCCAACGATCCCGATAATCGAAGAATGATGATATTCGGAGATAAACTTACAGAGCATCAGAAGTCAACTCTTTCACATGTTGCAAAACTTGGAAAATTTCGGCGTAAAAATTTCGCATTGAGTCGCGGTGTCAGAAAAGATATTGTAAAAAAAGAAAATTTATGGGGCTACGCAAGGATTTATGAAGATAACACAGTACTTGTTTTTTTCAATATTTCTGAGGTTGCACAGGAGTTGACAGTGGATATCTCTGAATTTTTTCCTAAAGCTGAACAGTTGAAAGAGTTGTTTTCAGAAGGTGAATTTAATGTGAAAAACAGAAAAATCAATTTTATTCTTGACGAAAAAACATCAGCAGTTATATACAGTTCTCATAATTGATTCATGAGGAGATAAAAGGAGAGTCGATTTATGAAAGTGTTTTTCATCTGTTTTTTGATACAGATCTCATTTTGTTCACTGCTTTATTCACAAGTGAACACTGAAGTTTACAGAAAAAAGAAAGATGGCGAAAGAAACTGGTATGCTTCCGCCGATGCGAGTCTCACACTGCAGAAGGGAAACTCCGATACACTTAACACCATTAACAATATAAGAATAGATTATATGACCGAAAAATACTTTGTCTTCATTGTAGGAAATATATCCTGGGGTGAATCAAATGGAAAAGTGGACACAAGCAAGGGTTTTACCCATCTGCGTGGAGGGAGAGAATTCTTTACCTCCTCCGTTTACATGGAAACTTTCGGACAGGTAGAATACAACAGTTTCATAAAAATGAAGATGAGAGATCTGGCGGGCTTGAGTTTTCGGATTCGTATTTTAAAACAAAATTTTGACGAAGACGAAGAGTCATTTCTTTTAGTTTATGCAGCTCCCGGGATGATGTACGAATATGAATATCTGGATACAGAAAAAATTGCAGTTTTGGAAAAGAATCCTTCACATACGCCCCGTATGACATCCTACATATCTCTGAAATTTTTATGGAGGAACCATTTTTCTCTGAATGCTGTTTCCTATTACCAGCCGGACATTTTAAACTGGAGAGATTTCAGAGTAATATCAAATTTTACAATGAAAGTCAGTATATTTGAAAATCTCGGGCTTTTCACCAAATTCGGTTTCCGGTACGACAACGATCCGCCTGAACTCAGGACAGGAAGTCTCGACAGATACGATGTTGAACTTATAAACGGGCTGGAGGTCTCTTTTTAACTGACAAAGAAAGGGGAGTTATGAAAGTTTTGAAATTTGGCGGATCATCCATTGAAAGTGTTGAAAAAATCGGTATGGTTGCAGATATTGTCAGCCAGCAGAAAACTCCTGTATTGCTTGTTTTTTCTGCTTTAGGCGGTGTGACGGCTTGTCTTGTTGAACTTGCGGATATGACTTCGGTAAATCGGAAGGAGATCTCTGAATCTGTTTCATGCATAATAAAAAATCATTCCGGAATAGCTCGTTCTTTCGGAGTCAAAAACTCTCTGTTTTATGAAAAATTGTCGGAAGCGGAAAAAGAGCTCTCTTTTTTTGTAAACACATTGCCTGAAAATATCGTTTTTTCTCCTGAAAAGAAAGATGCTCTGCTATCTTTCGGAGAAAAACTGTCTCTACTTTTGCTTTCTGCCTGTCTAAAATCTCGGGATATGAAAGTTTTATCTATTCCCGGAACAGAGCTGCTGTGTACCGACAGTAATTTCGGAAATGCTTGTGTTGATATTGAAAAAACCCGGATAAACACCAAAAATCGTTGCAGAGAGGCGTTTAATCGTAGTGATATCGTCTTGACATCAGGTTTTATAGCAAAGTCTCCGGAAGGATTTGTAACTACCATAGGTCGGGGCGGAGGTGATTATTCAGCTTCGGTTTTTGCACTTGGATGCGATGCTGAAAAAGTGGAAATATGGACCGATGTCCCGGGTATAATGACTTCAGATCCAAGAGTTATTCCTGAAGCTGAAATCGTAAGAAAACTCAGTTATAAAGAAGCGGCAGAACTTTCTTTTTTCGGAGCTAAAGTTCTGCATCCTCGTACTATATTTCCTGCAATATCTCATGATATTCCTGTTGTCATACGCAATACGGCAACTCCCGGTGATCCCGGAACCCGTGTGGATCATTTTTCCGACGGGAAAAAACGGGTTAAAGCCATTGCCTTTCAAAAAAATATAACTGTTCTTAATATCCACGCCGAAGACATGGTGGGGGTTTTTGGGTTTCTGAGTAAGGTTTTTGATGTCTTTACTGCCAATAAAACAGCCATCGATCTTGTGACGACATCTGAAATGGATATAAGTGTTTCCATTGAAGATACTTCCAGGCTTGATGCTGTTAAAAGGGAGCTCTCTGAATTCTCTGATGTTACAGTTATGTCGGATATGTCATTGATTTCAGCGGTAGGGGAGGGTATTAAATTTACTTCAGGTATCGCTTCCAGATTTTTCGGTGTTTTGTCTGACATTAATATATATATGGTAAGCGTGGGTGCTTCTGAAGTTAATCTCAGTGTAATTGTTCATAATTCACAAATGGTTGAGGCGGTTAAAAGGCTTCATAGTGAATTTTTTTAAAATAAGAGAAAGAAAGGATGCGGCATGGATAATTGTAAAATAGAAGAAATTGCAAAAACTTATGGAACACCTGTTTATATTTATGATGCGGATCGTATGAGGGAAAACTACTCCCGTATAGCGGATGCTTTCAAAAGTTTATACCCAAACACCGGTGTTTTTTATGCCGTTAAAGCCAACAGCAATCCTGGAATAATTTCAATTTTCAATGAACTCGGAGCAGGTATGGACTGCTCAAGCCCTCTTGAGCTGGCTCTTGCACAAAAAGCGGGTGTTTTTTCTGAAAAACTTATGTATACAGGAAACTATGAGAGTGTTTCCGACCTTTCCGCAGCAGTAAAAGCCGGTGCTGCTATAAATCTTGACGATCGCACTTCACTTGAGAGACTCAAAAAGGCGGGTGTTCCGGATCGTATATCTTTCAGAATAAACCCCGGCATAGGGCGAGGCGGCTTTGAAGGGATTATCACAGGTGGAACAGATGCTAAATTCGGCATACCCTATGAAGAAGCCGGAGAAGCTTATAAATCGGCACAAAAAATGGGCATATCCCGTTTTGGAATTCACATGATGACAGGGTCCAACAATCTTGAACCGCTGTATTTTGCTCAGATTGTTGAAAAACTCATGATTATTGCGGCAGATATTTTTTCCGATCTGGGATCTTTGCCGGAATATATAGACATTGGTGGTGGATTTGGAGTCCCTTATGAAGATAATGAGCCTCCTCTTGACATAAAACAGACAGCACAGAGAGTTGTGGATACATTCCTTGAAAAATGTCAGCGTTACGGATTCGGTGAGCCGGAGCTTCGTCTTGAACCCGGCCGTTATCTTGCGGCGGACGCCGGAGTACTCGCCACAACAGTTACGGGAAAGAAAAAAAGTTATCGTGATTTTATAGGAGTTGATGCCGGCATGAACACATTGCTGCGTCCTGCACTTTACGATGCTCACCATCGTATTGTCACTTGTTCTCCGAGAAAAGGGGATGTCCGAAAAGTAAGTGTCTGCGGTCGTATCTGCGAAAATTCCGATATTTTTATGCGTAACGCATTTCTGCCTCCCGTTGAAGAAGGAGATCTCCTTTATTTTAGAGATGCCGGAGCCTATGGTTTTGCCATGGCATCTTCCTATAACGGTCGACTCAGGCCGGCGGAAGTGCTTGTTGATGGAGACAGTGTAAAGCTTATAAGAAAACCGGAGACTTCCGAAGATATATTTGACGGAATTGTTTATATGTAGATGCACGCCGTGCGTCTACTTTTTTAGAAATCCGAATTTTTCACCGGCATCAAAAAGAATTTTTACAGCTTTGTCAATGTGTTCCCGGGTGTGTTCTGAGGTGACAAAGAGTCGTATCCTCGATTCGCCACGAGGAACGGCAGGATAATTCATTATGCTTCCGTCGAGACCTTTTCTCTGAAGATAATCGTTAAGTTCAAGGCTTTTCTTTTCGTCATAACACATGGCGGGAATAATCCAGCTGTCGCTGTCCAGTATGTTTATTTTTTCTGAAAGTTTTTCTCGCATATAGAAGGCGTTTTCATGAAGTTTTTTTCTCCTCATGCGACCGTTTTCACCGGAACCGAGCTCCAGAGCTTTTTTGACAGAACCTGCAACACCCGGAGGTATGGCGGCTGAAAACATGCGTACTCTTGCATACCAGTTTATATAGCGAGCATACTCTTTTCGGGTTATTAATGCACCTCCCACACTTGCAAGGGATTTTGAAAAAGTTATGACAAAAAAATCGATGTCGTTGAGAACTCCCTGTTCTTCACAGACTCCCCGGCCGTTTTCACCGGCAACCATTATTGAGTGGGCTTCATCTATGAGAGTTCGGGCGTTGTAGCGTTTGGCGAGTTTTACAATATCTTTCACTTTCCCTCTGTCGCCGTCGGCACTGTAAACACCTTCACAGCATATGAGTTTTCTTACTTTTTCACCTCGCAGAGACCGTAGCACTTTTTCAAGGTCCTCCATATCGTTGTGTTTAAAAGTTCGTATGGAAGACCCGGAAAGTACCGCTCCCTCCATAAGTGAAGCGTGAGACAGCTCATCAAGGACAACACAGCTTCCCGGTTTCATATATGCTGAAATGGTTCCGGTGTTTACACCGTATCCAGAAGAAAAAAGAGATACTCCATATTTTTCAGAGTCAAATCCCATGAAGTGTACAAGCTCGTTTTCAACCTCTTTATGCAGTGCAAATGTTCCGCTTATTACAGGTGAGCTGGCAGCTCCTGTTCCGTATCTGTTCACAGCTTCGACTGAAGCTTGCTTAACTTCTGGATGGTAGGCGTATCCGAGGTAATTGTAGCTTGAAAAATTTATCATGCTGAGGGTTTCGCCGGTTTCTCTTTTCAGATCTATATTTTCCTTCTGCTCATGGAGTCTGGCGGATTCAAATGCATAAATTCCTGCTTTTTCAGCTTTTTCCGCCCATTGGTTAAAACGCTTTATTTCTGTATCATCGGGTGAGTTCCCCTCTTCAAACATGTCGAAAGTATATTTTCTGAAATCATCTTCTTTGATAACATCTTTTTTTGCTTCAACTTTCTTTTTTTCCATCAATTTCTTTTTCAGCAGTTTTTTCTTCTCTTCAAGGGAGAGATTTTTAAGATCTTCTTTTTTCATGGTACTCCTCTGTTTCAGGATGCAAGCAGTTTGTTTATTTCCTCTTCGTCCATATGGTCTATTTCTCCGAGAAGTTCATCCTCTTCACTTATGATTTTACCGAGCTGTTTTTCAGCCAGTTCCGCTATGGACGGGCCGTTAAGAAGCTCCATGTTTGATACAGAAAGAGCGTAGTCCGACTGAAGGTTGCTGATTATCTCTGTTATCATAAGAGAGTCAACTCCGAGAGTGTTGATACTTTCGTTTACATCTATTTTTTTTGCGGGAAATTTCATGACTTCGGCAATGGTTTTTCTCAAAATATCTCTGAGTTTTTCAAGTCGCTCATCTTTTTCAAGAACCACCAGTTCGTCAACAAGTTTCTGAAGTTTTTCTGGACGGTTGTTTGCTCCGGCATCACTGACAAGTTCCTTAAAACGCTCTTTTCCGGCCGCGACTTCATTCATGGAGCTCCATTTTGCCCAGTCAACATCGAAGATGCCCATCTGTTCTTCGCCAGTGTCAAGGGCCTTGTCAAGAGCTTCAAGAGCTTCGGAAGTGGAGAGACCGTGAATTCCTGAATTTTCAAGTACTGCGGAAACATCCTTATCTCTGGAAACCACTCCTGTATCAGCGAGAACTCCCCAATTTACTGTAACAGCATTCAAACCTGCGTAACGCCTGAAAGAGGCAAATGAATCGAGAAATGCATTTGCCGCAACATAGTTTGCCTGCCCACTGTTGCCCACCAGTGAGGATATGGAGGAGAACATCACAAAATTACCGACAGTGACCTTTTCTTTTTCAAGAGCTTTGTGCAGATTCCACACACCCTGAACTTTGGGGCCGAAAACTTTAGCAAAGTTCTCTTTTTTAAGATTTATCAGACGGTCATCATCAAGAACCATGGCACCGTGAAAAATGGAATGAAGTCCGGAATCTTTAAGGGAAGCGATCATATCTCCGACGGCATTTTTATCGGTCACATCCAATGCTCTGACATCAATTTTTGTTCCTCTTTCACGCATCTTCTCTACAGCTTTTTGTGCCTCCGGGCTTTTTGCTCCGCTTCTGCTTACAAGAACGAGCTTTTCTATCCCTTTGACAGAAAGATGCTCAGCGAGTGCCAGGCCGAAACCTCTGGTTCCCCCTGTAATAAGAGCGGTTCCTTCTTTTTTGAACCATCTCTGTTTTTTATCTTTTTTTGTTCTGACTGTCATGTTGTTGAAATTCACAACTATTTTTCCTATGTGTTCGGACCTTGACATAAAGCGGAAAG
>JAWOGE010000178.1:0-8536 GCA_046497165.1 bacterium
TGGAACATGGGCATAGGAAGAGAAGAAAAGGAAGTGCTCAAAGATAAAGAAGGAATCGGAACCATGAAAACACTGGGACAAAATATGGCATCGTTGCTGATGAAAATAAAAACTTAATCATGAGACAATTTCAAAACCTGAGGCTACCCTTAGGTTAATTAGTGATTTTTGTAACTTCTTAGAAACAGAAGGCTTTTTCATTTTTCAATGCTGGTGTACAAACATTTGTGAAGCTGTCAGTGCTCTAAGTTGCTGGTTTTTTTGATGCGGAAAATTTGTGTTCCAAATTCTTGAAAATCAAAAAAGTAACGGGCATACACTTCTTCGCCGGATTCCGACGGTAGGCGAACTAATTTCCGGAAACTGTTCCGCTCCATCCTGAATCATCCATGGTCAGCAATATGACTGTAGTTGCACCGGCTCCGGCAACAACTGTGCCGGTTATTGTCCAGAACCACCATGTTTTATACCAGGGTCTGGGAGCTTCAATCAATGTCATGGTTTTAACATTTACCGCTCCGGGCGGAATATACACATCCGTCTGCATTGGGAGATATTTTTCGGAAGTATCAGCAACTTTAAGGTAGTACCTTCCCGGAACAAGGTTATCCTTCAGAAAGTTACCTGAATCCATTGTCTTTTTGTCACCACTGAACTGTATTTCACCTTCTCTGATGTTGAAAGAGAAGTTCACTCCTCCGGTTTTTTCACGAAAATCAACCCCTGTAAGTCGGTAGGCAGAAAGTCTGACAGCATTTTTAAGTTCATCTTCATCACCGTCATAGCTTTCAAGAACGCGGTTAAGTACGGAGGCTTCACGAACATCTATAAGTTTTGTTGAAACAACCCAATTGTTTTTTATTTTTCCCACAGAACCGGTCACAAGTTTTGAAAGTCCGAAAGAAGCACCTATTTCAACAACACACTGGAGATTGTCAAGACAGTCCAGCTGAGCATCCATCTCAACTTTTGAAAGCATGGCCTCTATGTCATCGCGTCCCGTAACAGAAACCCCCTGTATGGAATTAAGTTCGGCAGAAAGAATCTGTGTGAGTGCGTCCACAGTTGATTTTTCTATTCCCTGTGCTGAAAGAGGCATTACGGCAATCTGAAGCTCTTCACCCTCAGCGAGAGAAAACATCGCTTTCTTAGCACTTTCGCCCAGAATCAGGTTCAGTGCTTCCGGAATTTCCGATATCAATGCCCGAGTATCAGAACCTTCAATGGAAACTCTTTCTCCTACCATGTTGTTTTCCACATCCACGGTATTCAATGTGAGAACGAGCTCTTCGGCAAGCATGCCTACTCTGCCGGAAACAATCAGAGACGCATGAAGTTTTTCCTGAACAGCTATCATACATTCCTGTGAACCCATACATCCCATTTTAAAAGCTTCTTCAGAAACCTCAGCTATTTTGGAAAGCTCTTCAGCGGAAACAACTTCATAGTCTTTTCGTTCACCAAGCTCGGCGATTACAGCTTCAAGAAGTATCTGTCCCACTGATTCATCCATATTCACACTTTCTATATTCTGTACAAGTATTTTAATTTTAGATCCATTTTCAACTGAAGAAGATTCTTCTTCAGCAGATTCACTTTTACCGAATTTTTTCTCCGGGATTTCATCAGCATTTTCATCGTTATCTTTTTCTGAAAAATCTGTTTTTTCCAACTTAGAAAGCTCATCTTCTATGCTGTCTTCTCCTGAAACGGGAAAAATAAACAAGTTAAGTAATAAGAAAAACAAAACTTTTCTCATAAACAACCCCTCCGGCAAATTAAGAGTCATAGAAACATCCCCGGCACAAAAAAAACATGGATTACTGGTTTCAAGACTATTTTCACAAAAAAAAAGAGTTTGTCAAGCTATTTTAGAATTGATCACATATGGAAAATATGCAGATTTTATCTTTTTTGATATTGACTTAAACTTCACAGTCTGCTAATCTCCTTCAGATTGTTGTGTACGGACGCTGCTTTTGATATGAATTATAAAAACCAGGAAAAGAAAAATACCCGTCTTACGGTTGTAACAGTTTTCATGTTGCTGACTCTTCTTATTATTGTTCTTACGGGCAGAACCGAAAGCAAAGTTTCCCCTGAAACAGAATCAAAAACACAAGATTTTACTGAAAAAGAAGCTAAAGCTAAAAAACCGGATAAAGAAGAAAAAAAACCGGAAAAAAACAAAGATGAAACATATAAAACCTCTTCCGAAGATTATGGAACAGAAAAAGAGGACACACAATCTTCAGAAAATGACCCCGATGAAACCTCTTCGATTCCACAGGTAGGTTCAGAAGATGAAGAGCTGTCATCTTCCGAAAAGGAAAAACACTCTGAAAAAGATACCGAAGGCTTTCTCAAGGGGAAAATACTTCCCGGAAAAGGAATAGAATCCGCTCTCCTCGCACTTAAAGAGGTTGAACTGAAACATGCTATGGCGGTTTCCAATGTTTTGCGTTTTAATTTCGATATGCGCCATCTCATAGCAGGAGAAGACATAAAAATAAAACTTTCCGATGATAAAAACCATGTAGAACATTTTGAATATCAGCCGAACGCCATCGTTTCTCATGTTCTTATTCGGGATGAAAAAACTGAAGAGCTGGTCTACCACAAGGAGATAAAACCTCACGAAATAAGATATCGTATCATTGAAGGTGAGGTTGATAACACCCTTAACCGCTCCCTTGCCGCAAGAGAAGATGTCACTGCAAACATCAGATCTACAGCAAACAATGTTCTGGGTTGCATAGTCAGCTTCAGAACAGACGCAAGAAACGGAGATATATACAGAATACTTGTGGAAGAAAAATTTCGGAAAAATAAAAAAGCAGGACATGCTAAAATTTTATATCTGTCCTATGAAGGTATTATATCAGGGAAAAATGAGGCTTTTCTTTACGAAGATGAAGATCCCGAATCAGCTTTCAACGCACATTACACCATGGAGGGCAAAGCACTTATTCCGAGCTCTCTGAGACTTCCTGTGGACAGAGTCCGGGTTACAAGTCCTTTCGGTTACCGAAGACACCCTGTTACAGGTCGAAGAAGTTTTCATAACGGTGTTGATTACGGAGGAGCAATAGGAGCTCCTATATACGCCATAGCTGAAGGAAAAATCATACAGACAACGAGAACAACTTACGGCGGGAAAAAAATAGTTATAAGACACCTCGACGGCACACACTCCTACTATCTTCATCTTCACCGCATAATGGTTCGCCAGGGACAGTATGTAAAAGCAAGAGAGCAGATCGGACAAATAGGAAGAACTGGCCGTGTAACAGGTGCTCATCTACATCTCGGAATAAAAAGTTCGGCCGGAAAATGGCAGGATCCGCTCAGAAAAAAAATGATTGCGACACCGCGTCTTAAATCAAAAAGAATGAAACGCTACAGAAAACAGAAATCAGGTATAAAAAAACTTATGAATATAACAGAAAACTATAAAAAAATGCTTGTCGAAATTGAAAAGGGCCCGCAATCAAGGGATTTTCTGAAAGAATTTGAAAAATATTACCTTCTTACACGAAAACATAAAGACGGAAGTGTTGAAAAATAGCTGTTCAGTTCAACCCAAAGCCATCGCCCAGCAGGCAAAAGGAAAAACAACTGAAAAAACTGCTCCGGCAAAGCGGCTGAAAACTGATTGCCTCTGTTTTCCAAAAAACAATCCCGCTAAAACTCCAAAAGGGATTCCCGCCACAAAACCGAAAAGATGAGCTAAAACATCTGTTCGTTTACTTGAGCCCAGAAATCCCAGCAAACCCAATGCCGCCCCGAAATATATCCAGGGCTTTATTTTACCGTGTCTGAATCCTTTAAATATTCTTAGTGTACCAAGTATTCCCACAGCACCGAAAACCGCTGTTGATGCCCCCACAGCATTGTGTGAGCTTCCATAAAAATAAGCATTCATCAAATTTCCAGACATTCCGGAAAATATAACCAGCATCCACGATATCGGACTGCTCAGAAAACGTGCAAGGGAGTAAAAAACTATACTGCCGAAAACAATGTTACTCATTACATGTCCCGCATCAACATGAAGTGTCAGAGCTGTGACAGACCGCCACCACTCTCCGTCAGTTATAAAATCAGCGGAGGCCCTTCCCTGCTTGAACCATTCAATATCATTTAAAAATCCATGTGAAAAAAAATGAAACAGAAACAACGAAACAAGCACCGCCGAAAATCCATAAATGTTTACATTGTAAAGTTCGGGGTGCTGTTTTTTTTTTCGCTCAAGCTCAACAAGCTCATTTTCATATTCGGCAAGTTCACGCTCAGCTATTACAAAATCAGACTCATCCACAAAAATATGCCAGCGACCGTTTTTATAAACTGTCTCAGAAGGGATTCCGAGAGAGTTGAGAACAGCTTTTCTTTTTCTTGTGGAGGTTGAGGAGGCTGAATATACAGAAACAGCAGAAGAGCGATTATGATTCATCCCGAGAAACCTTTTTCCGGAAATTCAAATTTATGCTGTTTTGTAATTGAAAGACACCGAAGCTTGACAATACCGGACAGGAAAGAACGATATTCCTCTGTGAAAGGTCCGGATATAACAAGCCGGGAAATTCCGGATTTTTTTATAAAATCAATGAATGCAGTCTGTGTATTTCTGCAGGGTTTTATCCGGGCATAAAACAAAATCACCGAACATCCTGCAGCAAAATAAGCATCTGCGGGAAAACGGGAAAGAAAATAACAGCGGGAGTTTATCATAACATTGAAAGAAGCCGAATGTGCATCCAGAGACAGAGGATCCATCTTTATGAAAAAAGGTCCTACACTTACCGGATTGTCTTCATCTATCAATATATATTTTCTTATGGACAGATGTTTTTGAGCAGACAGATGCATAACTCTTATATTATTTGAAAAATCTCTGTTATTTGCGGAAGGATCGGTAATAAGAAGCACAGCGGACTTTTTTTTGCCGCCGTGATTAATCATAAGATGAGTTCCGTTTTTTTCAAGGTGAAGAGCGTTGTTTATATGTATCTCTTTCTCCTTCATTTTTTCACATCTCCGAGTTTAACTTTCTTCAAAGTTATGGGTTTTGCAATTGTTTCTCTTATTCCCGATATGGCCTTCATTTTAGCTTTCATTATATTGTCTCTGATTTTTATATCAAAAATAGTCATCCCGAGTTTTGTTGCCTCTCTTATGTCAAAATCATCTTTTTTATCAATTTTCTGAAACACTTTTGAGACATCCCCGTCCGTACGAAGAGAAACTGTTATGGTGCGACCGTAAATCTTAAAAACACACGGGTGCTCTTCCCCATTGACATAATACACACACCTGCCTGTACTTTTAAGATGCAGCCAGGTTTTATCAGAAAGTGGTATGTTGTGCCATACACCCGTTATTTTTTTCATAAAGCGTTTTTCCGGAGTTGTTTTAGGATCGTCCGTAAGAATAAGAAAAGCAAACGCCGCAACAGATACCACGATAATTCCAACTATTATACCAACATTTTTTTTCTTTTTCATTCAGTAGTATCTCCATATTTTTCGGAGAATTTCATCCCTGTATCTCCACATATTTTTAAAATTTCCTTCGGGAAAATTATTTACAACAAATGTCATCAGCAGAGTTGTGCCTTTTTTTGTCTCCATTATCCCTGATATCGAGGAAACACCTCTTAAAGTTCCTGTTTTACCTCTGAATTTCCCCCGGTATTCATAAGCTTCAATATGTTCCAGTGTACCCTCCTCCCCCAGTACAGGCAGAGTGGAAAAAAAATCCACTCTCAAAAGAGGGGATTTGTAAGCATATTTCATCAACTTAATAAAAAAAGACGGGGTTAGCCTGTTGCCACCGCTTCCAAGTCCGGAACCGTTTATTATGTCAACATTTTCATCCAGTTTTTCGAGCATATGCTTTCTAAGTATATCAACCCCTTTTTCGGGATCCCCGGCTATTTTTGTACCCATAAAAAAAGTTACGGAATCCGCTATGAAATTGGAAGAATAAAGATTCATCTTTCGAAGAATCTCCCTGAGTGGGCGACTTCTGTGTCTGTATGTGATCCCTTTTGAAAAAAAGTCATTGTCGATTTTTTCCCTTTTGACAGTGATATCAGTTTCATTCTGAAGAAAAGCCACCAGTGTATGGATATAATGTCTTGCCGGATTAAAAACTTTTCTATAAATAACACGAGTCTTTCGTTCGGGAGAGAATGACCCTCTGACCACTATTCCGGTTTTTTCGCCCTCTTTTCGAGTGCCCACAACAAGACTCCCTTTTTTGGAAAAAACAGCTTTGTTTGATATGGAAAATATTTCTTTATTTTTCGGATTCACAACCACAGGTCTTTTTTTGTCAGACTCTTTAGAAACAACAATTTTGACAGAGTTATAATTCAGAGGAAGAGGAGATATGTAAGCCTGATAAGATCGATCACCATCATAAGAACCAGGAATAAGTTTGTGAGGATTTTCACCGTAAAGAAAATCGTCAATCACCACTCTTTTTATAAGATCGACTCCCCTTGAACGCAGCTCCTCAGCTACTCTCCACATCTCTTCAATGACCATTTCAGGATTTCCGCCGGCTTTGACATAGAGAGCTTTGGATTCGGGAAGATATTTAAAAAAAGTTTTAAAACGAAATCCTCCTCCAAGCTTTTCAAGTGCTGTCAAAGCTGTTATCATCTTTACATTGGAAGCATACTTAAAAGAGGAGTCACCGTTAACAGAAAGCAGAGTACTGTTTTTATTGACATCGTATATTAAAGTTCCCAAAGAGTTCTTTTTAACCGGTTTTATTTCAAAGGGAATGTTTTCGGTGTCTTTCGCCTCAAGATGAAAAGTATACGATAAAACCAGAAAACAGACAAAAAACATTTTAAAAAACATATGGCTATGTATTCGACTAATCAAAATAGCTCCTTAGTCACTATTTTCATTTTCAGAATCTTTTTTATCCGAAATAACTTCAAGCTTGTGTTTCAAAGCAAAATAGAGATCTTTAAAAGAATCGGGAAGGCGGGAGCTTTCTTCCATAAAGATATCGGCTTTTTCAAGCATTTTTTTTATGGATTCTTTTTTTTCTCTGAATCTTTTGTCCCTTTCTATGGAACGGTTTAAAGACTCCATTGCACGAATAATTTCTTCGCGTATTACCCGAATCTGATCATCTGTAAGATAACGATTCAAAATCTTTTTTATTTTATCATTTTTCATCTTTGAGAAAATTTCCTCTGAAATTTATATAGCGACTGATGTCAAAATGCTGAAGCGATTTTATTAGAGGATCCATATCAAGCACACTTCCCTTGTCAAGTGCCCACTGATAAGTAACTTCTTTTATTGTACCTATGAGGGCAAACGCAAGAAGGCGAACATTTATGTCACTATCAATATCTCCGTTTTTCTGCAGCATCGTAAGTGCCCCCTCTATATATTCGGAAAGTTGAGCATAAAAAAGAATAAGCTGGTGATCAAACTCCGAATCAAGACCAACTGCTTCACTGGATATTATTCTTGTAAGCTCTTTGTTACGCGAAATGATCTCCACTATTCCAGAAACATTTTTGTTGAACTGTTCAATGAGAGAGAGAGAAGAAGATGTATCGAAAATTGATATATGACTGAGAATAGACTGCGTATAGTCACGAATCAGCATATCAAAAATATCCCGTTTACTGTCAAAATAGTTGTAAACAGTTCCTCTGGCCACTCCGGCACGCTTCTTTATGTCGTCTATGCTGGTGGCATGATAACCTTTTTCAGCAAAAACAATACTGGCAATTCTCAAAAGCTGTTCTTTACGATTTTGTTTTTTAGAATTTCTCATAACACTACCCGATAAAAATCCAGATTAATGGTAACGGATAAATCCTGAAAAGTCAACGAATAAAACATAGTCCACATAATTTACAGAGGTATTGGAACCCCTCTGCGACACAACAGATCAATTCAAAATCTGATTCAGATTATTTTAGAAAGATGCATGGTTATCTTGTGTATGGAAGTTCTATACTCCACGGGAACATTGAGCGTTTCAAGGGCTTCGAGCCGTTTACACATTCTGTCAAGCATGAGACTGTAATAATCATTTTTATCAGATATGGAGGAAGGGTTGAAATGATTGTCATAATCTTTAAAAATTCTTTTAAAAACACCTTTCTGGGGAAGTAGCATTCCGGGACATTCAGACCACTCTTTCCATTTTATATCCTGTCTCAATATTTTGGGATAGATTGCATTAAGAATAAGGGGCGGTATTTCACGACAACTGCAGGAAGTCTGGAAAAACGAACCGGTGTTTATAAGAAGCAGTTTGAAATGTGTTTTTCTTATAAGTTTGTTCAAAACAGGAATTTCATCTGCAGCATCCCAGGCACGAAAAGGATTTCCGCCGGGAATAAAAACCATGTCATCTTCCGGGAGTGCTCTTGTAAAAAAGGACATATACATCGCAGTTATAAGTTTAGCATCTTTAACAGCAACAACAGGAGGCAGAAGTTCATCTCTTGAACACAGAGTCAGGTAATCGGGAAGATCGGCATCTCTCT
>JAWOGE010000232.1:0-10001 GCA_046497165.1 bacterium
GTCGGGGACAGGGAGGCAGCGGAAGTACAGGTAATACGCATGACAGCCCCGGTCAATATAGGGGAGTTAAAAAATTCGGCGGCGAAAAAGTCAGAGCGGGAAACATACTGGTTCGTCAACTCGGAACAAGGTTCCATGCCGGCCAAAATGTTAAAACAGGCAACGACTATACGCTTTTTTCTGTTATAGACGGTGTTGTTGAATATGAAACTTTCAGACGCGGTGGCAGACGCAGAAAAAGAGTTCATGTAAAACCCGTTGAAGCGTAAGGTTTTTCTGTTTCCAATTCAAGTAGCACTTCCGAGAAAGGAGCGTGCTGTTTTATAATATGAAATTCGTAGATAGAGCAAAGGTAAAAGTGGTTGCCGGCCACGGAGGTGCAGGTGCGGTAAGTTTCTGGAGAGAACCTTTCAATCCCCGGGGCGGACCTGACGGTGGTGACGGCGGTGACGGCGGAAATATTATTTTTCGCGGCGATGAAGGCAAATCCACTCTTTATGATGTCCGTTACAAAAAAACCATAAAAGCTGATGATGGGAAATCCGGCAGCGGAAACAATTGTTACGGCAGAAACGGTGAAGATTTCATAATAATTATACCGGCAGGAACCGTAATAAAAGATGCTCAAACCGAAGAACTGCTTGCCGACATTGTTGAGCACGGACAAGAGTACATAGCGGCACACGGTGGAAAAGGCGGTCGCGGAAATGCTAAAATGAAAAGTTCTCGTAACAGAGCTCCGAAACATGCTCAGCCCGGACTTTCGGGAGAATCGCGTGAAATAATGTTGGAGCTGAAACTTCTTGCCGACATAGGAATAATAGGCTTTCCTTCCGTAGGGAAATCAACTTTTATTTCCGTTGTTTCCAATGCAAAACCCAAAGTGGCAGAGTATCCTTTCACAACTCTGGTTCCAAATCTCGGCATGATAGAAGGTAAAGATTTCAACCCCCTTGTAATTGCCGATCTGCCTGGATTAATAGAAGGTGCACACACCGGACAGGGTCTGGGTCATAGATTTTTAAAACATGCCGAACGCACTAAAATACTGCTCCATATGGTTGAAATTTCATCTTACAGAGAATCACCTGTGGAGGACATAGTTACTTTGAACAATGAGCTCAGACAGTACAGTTCCGTTCTTGCCGGAAAAGAACAGATAACTGTGCTCAATAAAACAGATATATATCAGAGTAAAGAAGATTCTGAGAAGATAGAAGCTTTAAGAAAATTTCTCGGTGAAAAACCGCTTTTTGAAATAAGTGCGGTTACAGGAAACGGCGTTGAAAAACTCCTCTCTTTTCTGAAAAATAGAATCCACGGAATAGAAAAAAATCAATGAGCGTGTTCCAAAAAGATATTAGTCATTAAAAATCAGAATGACAAACCGATTTAAAAACTCTTGAAAAAACAGAAGATGTTTACACCAAATTTAAATCGTGTAATAAATCGGATGATGGGATATTGTTTTCAAAATTCTCAAAAAGAAACATTGAGATCAGCCATAAAAGTGTGGATAGTTTCCTGATGCTCATAAAGTCCCGAATGGTATCCGTAAAACAACTTTAATGACAATGGATTGTAAATAACAGTTGAAGCTGACAAGCTCAATCCTTCTGCACCGGTTTCACCTCCATAGAAATTGCTGTGAGAATAAACATCAAGAAAAGCGTTGTGTTCAACACGGCGGTAATCAATATTAAATTTCCAGTTTCCGGGAGAGGAAAACTCCGAACTTCCAGCTTTCATGCCCACAGAAAAAGCATTTGTTTCTTCGGCATTTTCAGCTATATTTTCCGTTAAATGAAAAAATACCGTTGTCGAAAGATAATTGAAAAAAGTGCGTGAAAGTTCTATACCGGTTTCCAGAACATTATAGTCATAAAAATATCGGTTTCTTTCATTTTCATCCGCTGATATTATGAGAGTATTGCTCCCCTCTGTGTAGGGAAGAGCCAGTGAATTGTTAAAAGCGTTATGATAACCTGCAAAAATTGTTGTTGAGATGGAAAAAAAGTTTAATTCCACTCCCAGTTGGGTACTTGCAAGAAAAGCATGTTTGCTGAGCTTGTCAGCCGTCAGCATGAAAAGGCCGCCCCGGCCAAAAAGTTTAACTTTTTCCATAACAGAATAGTCTGCTTTTCCTGCAAAACCTTCAGGAGAGACATCACTATCCCACATCATTTGAGAACTTGCAGGACGGTAGAGTGGATTATCCATTTTTCCGAGTATTAAAGTAATCCATTGCACATAGGGATTTACTCTTATTTCTGCAGTGTGAAGATGTACGGGTTTGTCGGAAAAACCTTCGCTCAAAGTAATATTGTTGGAAGAGGGTTTTCCGCTTCCGGAAGCAATGGACGCGGCAACTGACACATAAGGGTTGAAAGGGATCATTCCATGAAGTCTGAAATAAAGCTGGACACTATCCTTTTTTATGTCGCTGTCCGAATAGTCTGTGTGTCCATATCTTGTACGAGCTCTGCCGGAAATTTCCACAGAATCAGGAAAAACAGCTTTCTCATCCTCCGCATGGAGAAAATCAAACGGCATAGATAAAGAAATTACAAAAATTGAGATAGCTACAAAAATAATCATTGAAACTCCTTGTCCTCATACAAATTTTATAAAACCTGAATCGTTCGATTCTGAGTTAGAAAACATGGGAAAGAATTCTTATTCAGAAGAGTTACACAAAATCTGAGGTTCACCCGAAGGTTAATCGGCGATTTTTGTAACTTCTTAAGAACAGAAGGCTTTTCCATTTTTCAATGAGAGAGTCGGACGGTTCAGGTAAAAACAACAAAAGCAGATTATGTTAACATAAAAATAAGTTTTGTTCAAAAAAAGTTAAAAAATTAACATACCGAAAACTAAGGTCATAAAATCACTGTTTTTTCATTGACAAAAAAACTCTTTCCTGTGAAAATAGATTTGTTCCTCTCCCCCGATTATTGAAATAATCTTATTTTGAAGGAGGTTCCATGCAGCGAATAATAAACATAAAAACAAATTCACAGGAAGGCCTGTACGACATTACAGAAAATGTTCGGCAGACAGTTGAAGAAAGTAAAATACAGACAGGTCTGGCACATATTTATGTTCTGGGAGCCACAGCCGGAATAATGATACAGGAAAATTGGGATGAATCCGTGCAGAACGATGTTATATCTCTACTTCAAAAGCTCATTCCACACGGAGTATGGGAGCACGACAAACAGGATGGAAACGGTGATGCTCACTTGAAAAGTGGAATCATAGGTCCGTCAGAAACAGTACCGGTCATGAACGGAAAATTAAAATTATCGCAATGGCAGAATATTTTTCTGTGTGATTTTGACGGCCCCCGAGAAAAACGGCAAATTGTTGTAACGATTGTCCGGAATATTTCACCTGAATCGTTCGATTCTGAGTAGAGACACAAAGTCTTGCGTCTCTACTTCCTAAGGACAAAAGGCTTTTTCATTTTTCAATGAGAGAGTCGGACAATTCAGGTTTCATAAACGCTTTCTCATTATGAGAGGAAAAATGAAAAGATTAACAACGGTGGCAGCTGATATTCCAAGAGATGCAATTACTCCCATTGAAAAAATTGCACGGTGACCGGATATGAGCAGACTCATAAATCCCACAAGAGTTGTAAGAGAGCTGAAAAGTACTGCTCCGCCTGTGTGTCTGAGTATTGTAATAATTTTTTTGTTATCAAAATCATCTTTCATATATCTGTGAAATATATGTATGCTGCTGTCTATGCCTGTACCGAGCATTGTAGGAACGATTACCATGTTGAACATATTGAGTTTTATGTTGAAAATCCAAACCACTCCAAACATCAGACAGATTGAAACAAGAAGTGGCGTTACAAGATACAGTGAGTAACGAAGAGAACGAAACATAAAAAGAAGTGTAATAAAAACAGCTATGAGTGCAAAAAATGCAAGAACAGGTATATCCTCATGAATAACACGATGTATGTCGGAAAGAAGAAGATAGGGAGCGGCCATTTTGAAATTCTTGCCGTTAACGGACAGAACTCCGAGTTTGTTTTTTATGTCGACCACATTTTTTATGTCCTGATAGTTGCCTGATATCATGAGAAGAACAAATTTCCCCACAGAACCATCCCGTTCAGTGAGTCTTTCTATTATCCAGGAAGGCAGTGAATCTGCATCTATGGAGTCTTCAACGGAAAGAAAGGGCATTACATTGTTTTCAACCTTTTCTATCTGTTCTTCATCCAGAGTATTTATTTTTCTTTCAATTGCACGCTTCATTCTTCTTATTACACGAAGTTTTTCACCCTGTTTGTCAGGAACAAACTTTGAAAGAGAAATATGCCCTTCTATTCTTTCGCTGTTTTTCTTCATTTCATCGAGAATTGTAGAAACCTGTGCCGCTTCTTCCTTTGAATCTGTCAGATATACAGATGTTCTTCCCCTTGAAAAAAGATCCTTCTGTTCTTTTTTTACATGTTCTTCATACTCTTTGACAATTGATGAATCAGATTTGGAAATGTCACGATTGTAGCTGAGACGACTTATGTCCCACTCAAACGGAATGTCGAAAAAAACGGCTGCAGACAAAGCAGTCATAAGCAAAATCACAGTTACTATTGTTTTGCTTTTAGGCAGCATAAATTTGTAAGCTTTAGAAAGAATATTTATGTTCCGGGGTCGCGGCTTCAAATCAGTAAATTTTTCCAGTGCAAATATCAAAGCGGGAAAAAAAAGAATAAAACTTACAAGAGATGTCGCTATCCCTGTAACAGCGATAAGTCCGTAATCAGCAAAACCTTTGAAATCTATAAAACACAGCGTGAAAAAAGCAGCGGCAGTTGTTATTGCACCGGAGGACATGGAAGGTATAACATGTTCAGCAGTAATCCACATCGCCACGCCGGGTACACGGCCTCTCATTTTTTCTTCACCGTACCTGGAAAGAAGATGGATACCGAAATCTATTCCCAATCCGTAAAGTATAACAAAACTGAAAGCTGCAACTATGTTAAAAACTCCTATGAAAAATATGCTGGTTGCCACGGTTGACAGAATTGCAGCAGAAAGAGGAAGCATAATAAGAAAAACAGCCGCTATTGATCTGAAATACCAGGCTATTATTAGAGTAAGAAGAAAAACACAAGCCACAAGAGTCAAAATAAGATCCTTGTTCATGCTTTCAACTTCACGCACTTTATAAAGAACATCTCCACCTACCTCCGCACTGACTTCGTAAGCATCGGGATTGAGTGATTCAAGTTTTTCTCGGACATAATCCACTGTTTTTCTTAAGAACATTATGTCCGTTTCACTACCATTAGGCTTCATTTTAACTGCTATATACCGCTGATCATCCGCAGAAAACCACCTGGATATTCCATACTGATTTTTACGGGTCTCCATGATTTCCTCAAGTTCTGCAAGCATACTATCAAAGGATTTCTCACTTTTTTTCTCTTTGTCGTCTGAGAGTCCCAGACTCATCTTCCCACTCACCTTTTGTCTTATGACTCTGTTCAACTCCCTGCTTTTTTCTCTCAACTCCTCAACAGACATATAGAGAAGAGCATGCTCCTCAAGATAAGAGATATCTCTCCGGACCTCTACAGAAGAAAAAAGCTCTGAACCAGAAATGCTTTCAGCGAACTTTTCAGCAAACTCTTTGTTTTTGTCCGGAGAATCAGAATGAATTACAAGCAGCAAAGTTTCAAATGTACCTATCCGTCTTCTGGCTTCACTAAGATCTTCTATGGATTCACTGTCACCATCAAAAAGTGCCGCGAGGTCTGTGTCAAGCCTAAAATTATCCCTCACATAAATAAACTCCAGAATAAAAACAGCTACGAGAAGAAAAAACAGAAAAAGGGAACTCTTCCTTGTAAAACGAACATATTTTTTAACTGTTTTCTGAAGCATAATTTGTCACCGTTGATAAAAAAGACAACTCCTTGCAGGAGCAGTATACGCAAGGTTGAGGATCATGTCAAAGTAATTGGTTGAAGATTCAAACCGCTACGCCTTCAGCCCGTACATTTTACGGGCTTCTTTGATGAGTCTGCCACCAACATTTTCTTTTCTCATTATGGAAAGTGTCATCATGGCGGAACCTACTGCTGCGGGAATTCCCGGAAGAATCATATCCTGACCTGTAAGATAAAGATTTTTGACAGGTGTCTGTGGTTTAAGTGCATTCAGACGGTAACGGTCGGGAATTGAAGCAAGTCCGTAGGGAACACCCTGAGGATGAAAACTGAAAGTTTCGTAAGACAGCGGAGTTGAAACATTATACTCGGACACATGACTTTTAAGACCGGGAAGATATCTGTTAAGAGAATTTATAACCATCTCTCCTGCTTTTTCTTTTAACTCCTCATATCCTGAACCCCTTTTCTGCCATTTTTTGTCTTTCCATTTTTCGAACATACCTTGTTCCCCTATGAAAACAACCTGCCCGACATGACCGCTGTTCCCGAATTTACCATGAAGAGGATCCCGCATACTTGAAGAGTTCAGAAACATAACATGAGGCTGATCTCCTTTTTCAGCTCCTCTGACATCCCAAAATCCGTTTTCGGGCTCAGTTCCCCATTTTTTGTATATCCAGTAATTTTCGTCATTGAGGCCGAATTTGTCCGGCGATGTGTCAAATCCCATAAAAAGGTTCATATACTGATAATTCAAAGGTACAGAATTTATTTCCGTTCTTTCAGACGACACTTCCTCACAGTCTGCAAGAAATTTGTTATAAGTATTTCGAACTCCGGCACTTGAAACAATTTTTCCGGCTATTATCTCCTCTCCATTTTCAAGCTTCACACCCACAGCTTTTCCGTTTTTGACAACAATTGTTTCAACGGCAGCAGAAACTCTTACCACAGAACCATTTTTGTAAATCGTATCCCCGAGCTCTCTGGCAAAAATACTGGATCCTCCCTCAGGATAGTAAGCACCGTTTTCAAGAAAACAACCCAGCATTGCCGCATGAATAAGAAAAGAACACTTTTTCCTAGGCATTCCTATGTTTCCCCATTGGGCATCCAGAACATCTTTCAACCTCTCATCAGATATATATCTGCTCATCACTTCTTCTGTTGTTGATAATGCAGCTTTGTCAGTTTTTTTGAAAAATGTTCCCCGTAATATTTTTTTAATTGGCTTTGGAAGCAACCCTGTAGCAAAGTAATTCCTCAGCCCTGCACGGGTCTCTTTTATATCTTTAAAATATCTGTTGATATTATCTTTTTCTCCGGGAAAATGCTTAGAAAGCTCATCAAGATACGCTTCAAAGGTCGAAGGCATCTCAACTTGAAGATCCGGAAAAATTATCCGATCAACAGGCTCCCTGATTTTTCTGAAAGATATATTGCCCCCTGTGAGTGCCGAAAGCTGCATAAACCAGTCCGCACCTTTTTCTGTTCCCGGTTCGGCGTTTCCAACATAGTGTATCCCCACATCCCATTCAAAAACATTTCTCCTGAAAACATGAGTAAATCCACCCGGTTGATAATGTTTTTCCAGCACAAGAACACGGGAACCTTTTCTCGAAAGTTCAGCTGCAACACACATGCCGCTCATGCCGGATCCTATTACAATTACATCCCAGGGTCCTTCAACAGTTTTTTTTGAACACCTCAACTCTTTTCGGGGTGATTCAGTCATAAACGATCTCCATCTTAGCATAAAAAACAACTGAACAAGTTTACCTCAATCCCCGAAATAAGCAAATTCTGACTGTTATATTTCACAAAAGTCACAGATTATGAATTTTTTTCCCAGACCACTACCGCAACGGCGTATTCTTTTTCGTGGGATATGGAAAGATGAAGTTTGCCGGGGATATCGTCACATATAAAGAAAGGTCGGCCGGTTTCAGTATGTGACACTTCCACCTCTTTAAAATCCAGATCTCTTTTGTCCAAAGCTTTTACAAGTGCTTCCTTGGCAGCCCATATTCCAGCAATATGAGGGAGAGGATATCTGAATTTTCCCGTGTACTCCTTTTCTGAATCGGTCATAAATCGATCTGTGAGAGATTGTTTACCTTTGAAACGGCTTATGCGTGCAATGTCTGTTCCGAGTCCGGCAATCATCGGGATCCCGTCAAATAAAGCATCTCTTTCACAGCTTCATGAAATCCCACCATAAGTGCTCTTGCCACAATTGCATGCCCTATGTTGAACTCTTCTATGCCCTGTATGCCTGCCATTCTTTTTATATTACGGTAGTTAAGTCCGTGTCCGACATGGGTTCTCAGATTTTTTTCCGTGGCGTAATCCACAGCATGTCTAACATTTTCAAGCTCTTTATTTTTCTCCTCTTCCTTTTCAGCTTCAGAATATGCTCCTGTGTTGAATTCAACCGCTTCAACACATAGCTTTTCAGCAGCATCGATCTGTTTTTCAGAAGGATCGATAAAAAGACTCACGGATATACCGGCTTTTTTTATTTCATCTATAAATTCAGGAAGATTTTCGTTTTTTACGGTCAGAAGATCAAGGCCGCCTTCGGTTGTCAGTTCTTCGCGTTTTTCAGGTACTATGGTAACACTGTCAGGCATATGTTCCAGAGCTACTCTTTTCATATCTTCAGTGGCCGCCATTTCCAGATTTATTTTTATGGAGATAATTTTTTTTAAAAGTTCAAGATCTCTTTCCTGTGCATGTCGCCGGTCCTCTCTTATATGGAGCGTTATATTTGACGCTCCGGCCTGTTGAGCAGTCATGGCAGCGAAAACAGGATCCGGATAAGAAACTTTTCTGGATTCACGCAATGTTGCCACATGGTCAATGTTAACTCCGAGTTTATGCATATACACCTCCTTTTTAAAGTTCCGCTCCGTTGAATTTATACTGTTTGGAGAAAGTTTTCAAGAAAACATGATATTGTTTTTAAAAGATGACTGTAATTTGATCAGAATCGCAAAATAAACCGTGTTCAGCTCTTCAAACGCTTTGTCATAAACAGAGCTGCCAAAAAAGAAAGAAGCAGCATAAAGACAGCTCCCTTAAATCCTGAAGATTCCCCTGAAACAACTGAACAGGCACATCCTTCATCTTCAGCCGGAGATGTTTCATCGACCTCTTCATCAGCAACAGAACCTTCAGCCGTAAACTTCATTGAATATAAGGGAACGCCCTGAACAGAAACACTGTTATCCAAAATGTTTATGTTATCTATTATAATTTGTGCGTGTTCGTCTCCGGAAACATTCAAATTTGCAACAACAAGCATATTATACTCTTTATCAGCTTCCATATCAAAAGCTTCTTCGAGATTGAGATTCATGGAATTCCGAACTGTTTTGATATCTTTTTCTCCGGCCAGCAATTCTGAATGCTGATCATAAACTCCATCTGCATTGGTGTCGAGAAACAGGAAAACACTTTTTATTCCCTTTCCAAAAATAACAGAGTCTTGGAAAGTTCTTATATTAAGATTTCTCAGAGAGTTTTCCCGCCCTTTTGAAACAGCACGCAATTTAAGCATAACAGTGGAAGATGTGGCTTTTAAAGTTGATACCGGAGACGCCTCAGTAAAAACAAACACATCTTCGTCAGCTTCGAATTCAAAAGTCGGAAAAATAATTTTTTCTCCGGATACCGCCATCTCTCCATCAGCATCATAAACCGTAAAAGTATCGGGGGATTCTATCTCAACATTGAAATAAACTCCGGTTCCTACAGAATCTCTTTCGTAAGAAACATCAACAACAACAAAAAATCTGTGTGATGTGTTGACATCAAACATGTTGCTATCAGAATCCAGAACAAATGAAGCGTATTTGCTCTGCAATCCACCACTCTCTGCAACTTTCATATCATCTGCACTCAAAACTCCGTCATTGTCCGAATCATAATACAGTGCCAGCCTGTCGAATTTTATTCCGCTGTCATCAAAATCAAATTTAACACTTGTCTTTTCAAAAACAAACTTCTTGCCGGATGCGTCACCTTCAACAGAAGCAACAACATCAAATCGCCCTGCAACAAGATTCTCTTCCGGAGA
>JAWOGE010000225.1:0-6187 GCA_046497165.1 bacterium
AATTTGCTGAAGAGGTTGTGGTTATTCACAGAAGACAGGGACTGAGAGCTGAAAAAATAATTCAGAAAAAAGCAAAAGAGAATAAAAAAATATCTTTCATGCTCGACAGTGTTGTAAAAGAGATAAAAGGCAATGATTTCGTAGAAAAACTCAGTATTGAAAATGTCAAAACATCAGATGTTTCGGAACATCCCTTTGACGGTGTTTTTGTTTTTATCGGCTACAACCCCGAAAATAAACTCATAAAAAATTTCGCGAAGTTATCGGGCCGAGGGCGTGTAATTACCGATGGCAGTATGAGTACAAAAACTCCAGGGCTGTTTGCGGCAGGCGACATAAGAGAAAAACCTGTTAATCAGGTCAGTACCGCTGTGGGAGACGGAGCTACAGCGGCGGTCTCAGCTGAACATTATATATCTGAGTCTGTTTTGAAAATGTGACCTCCATTACTCCCATGGATTTTCTATGGTGAAATAAGACTCTGCGTTTTCCATTATATCTTCACAGCTTACATCATCACTTATTTTAACCTGCTCCCAGAGATTCGGGCCTTTGGAAGATTGTACATTGGATGCTCCGGTTTTAAAAGCAGAGTTGTCTGTTTTTATGACAAGCTGATCGTCTGTCCAGTTCACTGTTCCGGCAATGCGACTGTTATCGGAATCCACAGTACCAAAAAGCTCCGAAGAGCATTTCTCAACAACATGAACAGTTCCGTCTCCGAGAAGAGAACTTTTCATAAGTGCTTTCAGTCCGGGTTCTCCGTCGTTGTCCCAATCTTCAATGTCCGGATGTTCCGGATCGTCAGGGAGCTTGTATCCACAATCCATACCGGGTGTGTCGTTTGCACATACAGAATCATCGGCGTATGCTTCGGGGGCAATTCCGCGAATTTCCCAAAGTGTCGGCTGGTAATAAGATACTGTTCCGTCACCCTCTTTTTTAAGCTCTGCGATTTTATCCAGAACCGGCAGAGCGTCTGAAAAAGATTGAGGAAGCATCAAATCAAGAAGAGGAGTGTTGTTTTCAATTCGGATATTACAAAAATGTGCTTTAATGCTGAGTTCCCCCTCGATTTGAGATTGTTCGAGAAGAAAATATGTTCTTATCCAGGCTTTTGCAGCTGGAATCCCTACCACTTTTGAATCACTTGTAAACATCATGACCTGCGCCCATTTTCCTGACAGATTCGGAAAATCACCGCTTTTATCTTCATCTCCGGTATTCCCCGTGTTTCCTGTATCCCCTGTATTTCCCGTGTTTCCGGTGTCACCTGTATCACCCGTGTTTCCGGTGTCACCTGTATTACCACTGTTTCCGGTGTTTCCAGAATCATCTTCATCATTTTTATCAGTGTTGTTTCCGGAATCCTCATCAGTGTTTTCAAGGTTCCGGTCATTGTCATCAACCGAATTAATAGCACTGTCTGTTTCATCAACTTCATCTCCCCCGCATGCCACATTAAGAATAAAAGCAATGAAAAAGATTGAAAGCAGTACTGGAAAAATTTTCATTTTTTTCTCCAAAATAGTTAAAAGAGGAGTTTCAGCCATATTCCGGCAGTATAAATAACGCCTCTGCTGGTAAAACCTCCATATCCGGGATTGTTTGACTGAACTCCACGGGATTCGGAAATCTCGTCCCCGGCATCAAGGTCATTATTTGAAACTCCGCAGAAATCATCACACTCCGAGTCCGGGAACTCATCTATGAGAGCTCCGTCTTTTCCAAATGATGTACCTGTTTCTGAGTCTATATTGGTTTTTTTAACAGATCTTTCGGAAAATATCTGTGCCTGAAAACCAACTCCCGCAGAAAGGTTAAAATCACCGTAAAGAGGGAATTCGTAAGAAACACCTGTTCCCAGATTAAATTTATCATTATCCACATAGTTTGTCCGGCCGTCCTGATCTGGAACCGGAGAGGGAACATAAGCAAAATCAAGTCCCACTTTGAATTTTTTCCATGAAAAAGAGGTTCCCGTAATTATGCTCCAGGTGTTTTTCCACCTGTATTTATCAACTGTCTGTGAAATCCAGTCACCTTGTTTTTCATAATCTCCGGCCACAGATGTTTTCGTCCAGTCCCAATAGACATTGTTTTCCGGTCGTTTGCTGTATCTGTTGCGATAATCGGACCAGTTTCTGAACTCTGCAGATACTCCGGCTGAAATTTTCATATCGGATGAGATCTTCATATCTGAAAAACCGGTACCGATACTGAATGTGAGCGGTTTGTATCCGTATACAATATTTACTTCAGTGTTTTCCATGGCTTCAAGACCTTCCGAACCTCCCCAGAAAGATATGTTGTTTTCGCTGTTTATTTTGCTTTTCGAAGGAAGATGAAGTGTCGCAGTCAGAAAAAGAGATTTCCAGGGTGTTATTTGAAGTCCGAAATGGGGAATAACAGAGGTTCCGAATTCCGATTCGGTTGAAACATCCATTTTAGTGGATGTGTCCTGTGTGAATATTTCAGCATTAACCTGAGCATTTGTTACAACTGAAAGACCGGCACCGAAATATATCCATTTCCAGCCTCCACTCAAAGCAGCGGAAATAGTCTGTGAAGTCATACGGTCTTCGTAGAGTTCAAAATGAAGAGAGTTTGAAAAGTACTGCTCTCTTTCATCCACAAAAAAAGTGCTTTGCTCCTGAAGTTTTCCCATGGGTAAAAGAGCATACACTCCAAAAGAGAGGTGATTTTTTATAACAGGAAAAACAAACCCCATGGAAGCGTAAAAATTATCAGCTGTATTGTCGAAACTGCCCCTTTCTTTGTAAAGTTTATCAGTGGGAAGAGGTTTGAAAGGAATATCTCTGTCGGGATATTCACTTGTTTTTGCTCCGTATATTCCTGTGAGGTTTTCTCTGTTTCCCGTTATATCGGCATCTTCAGGTCGTTCTCCGTATGAAATTCTGAGATTTTGATATGTATAAAATGTATTGAAACTGAACTGTTTTTCTTCAAGGGAAAGCAGTGCGGGGTTGAAATATACAGAAGCGGGCCCGTTTCCTGACATTCTTGCCGAAAAAGGATTGGTACTACCGGGATCGCCTAATGTTTCAGAAAGTGGAGACGCAAAAAGAGAAAGATACAGAAACACAAGAAAAAAAACTGAATATTTCATAATAAGAATCTCTTAAAAATAAACAACAACCATCATGACTATAATGGTTTTTTTTTAATGGCTGTCAAGATTTTTACAAGTTTTTTGAACTCAAGTGTCATTTTTGTCCTTGTATCCTTATGTTTCATATGTGAACTTGCAAAAACTTTCATAAAAAACTTGAAAAATGCTTATTTCAAAGTATTGTTGACCATATGACCGTTTTGGTCGAAAAGTTTGCTGACGACTGACGCAAGGATTATTATGAATAAAAACAATAGCTTGCTTCTCTACCTCTTTGATTGCTTAAATATCGTAAAAGCTTTATTTTCCAAGTTAACTTCTTTTTTTAATCTCTTTTTTATGAACATGGTTTTTGTTTCAATTTTTATCCTATTGCCTTTTCAAATTTTTTCAAAAGAACTTTCTCTCAAAGAATGTATAGAGCGTTCCATGAAAGAAAGTTACAAAATAAAAGCCTCTGAAGCGGCTGTTGATTCGGCACGCAATGCCAGAAACGCCGCCTTTGTATCGTTTTTCCCTTCTGTAAAAACAGAATCAGCTTATCAGTGGTTGAAATATAAACCGGAACCTGAGCCCATGGAGTTTGATCTCAGTGCTCTTGGAATGTCGAAGATTGAGTTTGGAGAGTTGCCTGATAAAAACAGAAATGTCAATATTACCGGAGTTATGCCGATTACGCCTCTGTGGAGTATATTCAATGGATACAAAGCTGCTTCTCTTGTTTACGATACTCAGAAAATACAACAGGAACTCACAAAAAGACAGATTCATCTTGAAGTTATCAACCTTTACTACAACTATCTTCTTCTCGAAGAAACGACAGAAATGCTTTATAAGGCTGAAAAACAGCTCAGACGGTATAAAAAACAGGCGGAAAATTTCTATGATGAAGGATTTACCGACAAAAGGGCTGTCCTCAAACTTGATATAGAGATTGCAAAAACAGAGCAGCAACTACAAACCGTTATGGGCAACAGAAATATTCTGAAAAAAAATCTTGCTGTTTTTATGAACATGGATGTGAATTCTTTTACCCTTAAAAAAGCGGATGTGAACCCAGTTGCTTTGCAGACAACATATTCAGAACTATCTGATACAATGAACAAAAATCGTCTTGAGCTTAAAATGCTTGAAAACTCTTCCGCCATATCCAGAAGAGTTGAAAAAACAGCTTTTCAGCCCCTTATCCCGACACTTGCTTTTGTTGCCGGTTATTCCAGAACTTGGGATGCCATGCAGGGATTCCAGCCGGAAGGGACATTCTTCATGGGAGGGAACCTCAGCTGGGAAGTCGGTTTTGACTGGATGAAAAATATTTTTAATTATAAAAAAGCTTCAGGAGAAAAGATAAAAACCCGCCTGGAAAATATTCATGCAAAAAAGATGATGCATATTGAACTGACTCAACTTCAAAATGATGTTAACACAAAAGCGGGATCAATCGATATTGCACACAGAGAGGTTAAATCGGCCTCTGAAAATTTGAGAATTGCTGAAGACAAATATGAAGAGAAGCTTATAACGGAAACAGAACTTCTTGATGCCGCCACAGCTTACAATCAAGCTGAAATAAAACTGCTTTCAGCTCTCTACGAATATGAGATTTCACTTAATAAACTGACTCTTACAATTGGTGCAGACTATTCTGACATTACAAAGGGGGAAAACTGATATGTCTGAAAAAACTCATGAAGATAAAAAAGAGTTTATCATAAAAAACTTCATGAATCTTGTTAAAAAAAAGGGGATAAACGGTGTAACTCTTAACGAAGTTGCTGAAAAATCCGGCTTTTCAAAATCCGCTTTCTATTACTATTTTAAATCCAAGGAGGATCTCATAGTTTCGGGCTTTGACAGTTTCAACAAAAAGTTGAAAAAAAAATTCATCTCTCTGCTTGGAAATGTGGCTTCTGCTGAAGAAACAATTGAGATATATGTTAATTTTCACATCCGATTGCACTCCGGAGAATACGAAGAGTTCAGACATATGACAGAGATGTCTAACGAAGCATTTTATGAAATACAGAGTTATATTTTCAACTCTCCCAAAATAGCAAAAAAAATCCTCGAGCACAGAGATACCGAACTTAACTGGATAAACAAAGTTGTTGCCAATTATCTCAACGAAAGTCCGGAAGATGAACGAACAAAAAAAATAACACTTGTTTTTTCAGCTTTTCTTCACTCGTTCATACATCTTTCCAAGCAGATATCGGAGCAGATGAACACTCTATCATCTTATTCCATAATGACCGATTTCCCCTGGAAAGTTGATAATGTTTCCAATCAGGATGTCTTTAAATATTTGTCCGGAGGAATTGACAATCTTTATAAAACCCTGTTCGCCGAGAAATCCGGGAGGGAAAAACAATGAAAATAAAAAAAGTTCTAATTGTTACTGCAATGTTTGTTTTGACTGCCTGTCTACTATCCTGTTCCGAGCCTGAAAAAGGTGCAGCTAAAGAGCTCTCCCAGGCTGTTATCATTACAAAGCCTGCAAAAAAGAGTTTTGCAAGCTCTTTTGAAACTGTATCGGTGGCAGAAGCTTATAAAAAAGCGTTTATAATTCCTAAAGTCTCAGCAAATATTGTGAAGTTTTTAGCAGGAGAAGGTGATTTTGTAAAAAAAGGACAGCCTCTTGTAAGGTTGGACAGGCGGGATTATTCCATTGCTGTTGAAGCCGCAGAAGCTCAGATTTCTGCAGCGGAAGCAGGAGCTCTTCAGGCTCGTGTAACTTATGATAAAGTTCTTGCCGATTATGAGCGTTTAAAAAAACTCAGACAAAAGGATTCCATATCCCAGAGTGAATACGAAGAGATTGAAACCGCTCTCAAACAGTCTGAAGCTGCTGTTTCAGTTGCCGAAGCACAGGAGAGAGCGACACGCAGCAATCTTAAATCTGCAAAGAGACAGCTTTCCTATACAACTCTTTACGCACCTTTTTCAGGCTATATATCCATGAGAAACGGTGAAACGGGAGAGATGGCCTCCCCGCAAAATCCTATGCCTATGTTCGAGATTGTTCAAAGTCATCAACTTAAGATAGATGTGTTT
>JAWOGE010000081.1:0-4222 GCA_046497165.1 bacterium
CAGAAAAATCTCTCCCAGGTTTGAAAGTCCTCCGCCGATGACAATAACATCCGGGCTCAGCAGGGTAGTGACATTTCCCAATAAAACACCGAGATTTTCCACAAGATAATCCAGTGCTTTAAGAGCAGTTATATCTCCTGCGTGCACTTTTTCCGGAATATCTTCGGGAGTGATTGAAAATTTTCTTTCCAGTGAGGGACCCGATACAGCTGATTCAAAAACTGTTCCGTCACTGAGCAGAGTTTGCCCCAGTTCTCCTGCAGCACCGGCACCACCGTGATAAATTTTTCCATTAATAATCAGAGCACCACCTATCCCTGTGCTCACTGTGGCAAAAAAAACATGATCAAAATTTTTTCCTGCACCTGAAACGGCTTCGGCAAAACCGGCCGCCCGGGCATCATTTTCAATAATAACATCAGCATTGAAATAGGGATGAAAAGGTTTTTCCATATCGGTTTCAATCAAGCCGGGAATGTTCGGACATTTATGCACAACACATCTTTTGTGGTCTACAGGTCCGGGCATGGCAAGAGAAATAACCTTTATATGTTCGGGAAGAATGTTTTTGTCCGCACATATTGTTTTAAGAGAGTCTGCTATCATATCTGCGGGAGAGAGAGTCGCTGTTTTTACATTTGTAGGTGTTTTTCTCCTGAAGATTATAGTTCCTGCAGTATCGGCAACTGCCACATTTATTTTTGTTCCGCCCACATCTATGCCGGCAATATATTCTTTCACAAGCTCCCCCTTGAATTTCGGGTACAAACTGCTTGATTATAACATTGTTTTTAAATGTTTTCCAGATTTATAAAAGAAAAATTTGACAAATGTTTTAAGAGGAATATAAATGTTGCCTGTCTGATTGAATGACAGGGGCTCTGAATGTACGGAACTTTTGCAGTTATACAAGTTATTATTTCGGTTCTCATGGTTTTAGTAATCCTTCTGCAGGAAGGGAAAAAGGGTATGGGTGCTATTTTCGGAGGTTCCAGTAAAACAGTTTTTGGAGCTAAAGGTGCCGGAAATATTTTGGTAAAAGCAACGACCATACTTGCCATACTGTTTTTCATAAACTCCATATGGCTGGCACACCTTTCGAGCGGTTCGGATTCATACATGAAGGATGTGGACGGCAAAGCGGTTATGACCGAAAAGAAAGAGGATGAAAAAGAGGATGCTGCTGAAAAGCTTGCAGGCGATATTGCTGAAGAAAAAAGTGAAGAGATTGAAAAGAAAGAAGAGACTCAAGAAGAAACAGAAAAAGAAAAAGTAGAAAAAGAAGAAGTAGAAAGCAGTCAGGATTGACAGTTTTTTGACATTTGCGAGTGCAGAAGTGGTGGAATTGGCAGACACGCAAGACTAAGGATCTTGTGGAGCGGAAGCTTCATGGGGGTTCGACTCCCCCCTTCTGCACCATTTTCAGATATTCAGGATTTTCAATGCCTGGTATATTGATTCAAAAATACAGACAAAATTCGGATATTAAATTTTATTTGATTTGGTGGAAAAATGGACAGCAAAAAGGCTTATGTTAAAAAACGTCGAAAGACTGCTGTTTTTGCTGCTGTTGTTGTTTTATGTTTTGGTTTCATGCTTTACTTTATTCCCCGTGCCATGAAAATAATATGGAAATCCGATGACATAAAAAAGGACACGGGATCTTTAAATCTTTTGTTAAACGAAGTAATGTTTTTTGGTGAGTATGAAGATAGTAAAAAAAAGGGTCATTTTGAAAAACCGGGCAGAAGAAAAGTAAAAATTTTGTCCTGTGTAACATTACAAAAAGAAAACAGTGATTCCATCCGCTGTAAAACGGGAAACAATCGTGAGATTTTTCTTTCCGAAAAAGATTTTTTTGAAAAATGGAGTTGGGGCAAGTCATTCAGTGAGAAATATAACAAAAAAGAAAAATGTAGCTTTGTTTCTTTTAACGGTTTGAAAAAACTAATGATTTACGATTGCTTTTCTTTTCATTGACAACTGTTGTTTTAAATAGTGGCGAAAAACTTGAAAAAATCTGGATTTTATAGTAAATATCCATAGGTTAGTTTTAAAGAGTTAAGGACCTGGGAGGTATAAATTGAAAAAACTACTGTTTCTGGTCGGTTTTATACTGGTTACACTTCCAGTTTTTTCCGCAAGGATACTTTTCATGAAGCCGGTGTATAAGAATGTCGGTTTTGAAATTGAAGAGACTTTTGAAAAAAATATGGAAAAAGTTTTGCGGGCTAAATACAGCTATGTTTCTCACTCCAACATAAGTGAGAGAGTTTTGTCCGAAGGAAGAAGGTGCGGAAGCGATCCCCGTTGTTGGGGAAGAGTTTCAAGAGGAAGCGGTTTTGACTATGTTCTTCTTTCCCTTGTGGAAAAAACCGATATCGAGGAATACAATGTTCATTTTGTGGTTTTGGACATAACCCGAGGTGACAGAGTCGGAAACGAACAGTCCATATATCCTTTTCGTGAAGATCTTTCGGCAAGATCTTTATGGAGTCAGATGAAAAACACCACCTCCCGCATATACTCAGAGGTGAAAAAGGATGCTTCTCGTTCCAGATCACCGCGGAGAACCGATCGTCGTGATAGCTACGAAAGTGAAAGAGAAAGAAGAGAAAGAGAAAGAAGAGAAAGAGAGATGGAAGAAAAAAGACGCCGGGAAGAGGAAGAGCGTAGACGCCGCCTTGAAGAGGAAAGAAAAAGAAGGCAGGAAGAGCTTGAACGAAAAAGAATGGAAGCGGAAAGAAGAAGAGAAGAGGAGCGAAGACGCCGGGAAGAGGAAGAGCGTAGACGCCGCCTTGAAGAGGAAAGAAAAAGAAGAGAACAACAGCGGGAAAAAGAAAAACTTGAGAGACTTCGTCAGCAGAGAGAAGATCAGCGGAGAAAAGAACATAAAATGAGTAGCAGAAGACTCGAACAGAATGAAAAAAAACTGAGAAGAGGAAGGGAGATAATCCTGGAACTTTACTCTTCCGGAAAATATGATAAGGCGGTTGAGGGAATTGTCAAGCTCAGTGAGCTTAAATGTGACTGCATAGAGGATTCAAGAACTCTTGCTCTGAAAACACAGCTTCTGAGTTTCAATAAAATAAGAAACGATATCCGTAAGGGTATCGAAATGATGAATCACAGCCTTATTCTGGATAATATAGCCGCCGCCGAGGCCCTTGATCGTGAAATTTCAGGCGGAGGAACTGAATTTTCTGAAAGACTTGATAGTATAAAAGCTATCGGTCATCTGGCCCGTGCTCGCAAGATGGAAGAGGAAGATCACTATGTTCTTGCAAAAAATGACTATAAAAAGTGTCTTGAATTTGATCCGGGTAAAAAAGAGTGCAGAGAGTGGCTTGACAATCTTGATAATGTAGCTAAGAAGATGATGGACAGAGCGAAAGTCTTTATGAATTTCAATCCGTCAAAAGGCAAGTCCATGCTGAAACAAATTCTTAAACTTGTTAATGCAGACAGTCAGTATTACAAGGAAGCAGAAAATCTTTTGCGTGATTGAAAAGATGACTGATTTTAAATCTTAATGAGAAATTTTGCGTGTCAAGATTTTATATTTCACACACTTTCTTTTTTTTCATCGCTATGTTCAGTGTTTTATCTTGCAAAAATGTTTTTGTTTCCAAAAGCGAAAATCTTCCTGAATGTACGGAAACTGATTGCAGTCTGAGGTTTCAGAAGCCTCATTTTGTTTCAAAAATTTCAGAGCTTTCATCTTCTAAATCTTTAGAGTGGTTTTATATTGAAAACTCTTCTGTTAGACATATAAATATAGAACCCGGTGAAACTCCGGTTTTTTTTCTTTCTGAAAAAAACTTGCTTCTTACAAAAAAAATCAATGTTGACAATGCAACTATATCGCTTACCCTTTATAGCATGCAGAATTGTATGTAAGAAGAGTTGAACCCCAAAGAGAAATTAAGTCTGGTGATCTAATTTACACACAGAATGAATTTGTAATTAAGGTTAATAAAGAATTTGTATTAGAAGAAGTTTAGCATCGTTTTAAATCTGAAGTATAAACCATAGATGTTCAGAATAAACAAAGAAAAAAACACCGTAGAGTCTCTGGAACAACCAAAGTTCAGTGAGTTGGGATTTCGGGAGCGGGAGAACGTGCAGGGGTTTGAACCGGGATTGAGCAGGATATTTCAGGATTAGCAGGATTTTGTTATTTCAATCCTGTACATCTTGCGAATCCCGAAAATCCAGGTTA
>JAWOGE010000194.1:0-10041 GCA_046497165.1 bacterium
TCGGATAGAGTTGTGTGAAAGAAAAGGAGGCTGAGGGTCGGGGTTTGTTTTTGTAGCGACTCGCCGCTGGCGCGTCGTGGTGGAAAGATTGAAGCTTCCGGCAAATATACTTTTGAGGGCTGATCCCTATCTTTTTCGGAATCCTCAAAATTCCGGCCAATCCGGATTCAGACAATTATCCGAAAAATCACAATCCCTGCAATCTGTAGCGGCGTAGCGTGCTACGCCGTTTGTTGGTGAAAATCTTTCGTCCTTACAACTTTCGACGCCACAGCGTAGCGTGCTACGCTGTTTGTTATTCAGAATGATTTCTCGGTACTGTTATTCTTTTTTTTATATTTTTTGAACAAGCTTCAATTAAAACCTGAACCGTCCGAATCTCTCATTGAAAAATGAAAAAGTTTTCTGTTCTTAAGAAGTTACAAAAATCGCCGATTAACCTTCGGGTGAACCTCAGATTTTGTGTAACTCTTCTGAATCAGAATTCTTTCCCATGTTTTCTAACTCAGAATCGAACGATTCAGGTAAAAGAGAAAAAACAAAAAAGCTTATAAAAAAAATGTCCATAAATAGCTTATGCAGTCATAATAAGCATACTTATTCTATTCCATTTCATAACCCGCTTCCTTACCACTGTATTTCAGAGCAACTTCAGCATAATATTCAGACAGAAAAAAAAGACAGCTGCATAAATACAACCATAGGCCGGAACAGTATTTTTCTTTTAGAGATCAAATTTTTAAAATTCTTCATACTTTCTCCTCAAAAAACAAGTTCTGACGCTGCGACTCAGGGAACAGTACATTCCTGTATTACTTCAAGATTGTCTATAGAATGAAAATTTGTCGATGCACCTGTTGAACCGCTGAACATTATATATCCACCGCGAAAACTGAAATCGGGGATTGTCCCTTCAATTATCTCAACACCGTTTTTTTTCACAGTTACTTTACTTCCTTTTGTGCTGATTTCCAGGTTGTGCCATTGAAGGTCTTCGAGCATGGTTTCCTCCGAGAGCAGATGTTCACCGGGATGGCCGTTGAGTGTAATAGCAATATGATTTTCCTCCGTAGGATCATCCAATCCTGTTTCACTGTTGTACCAGGTATCAAATTCAATATGAAACGAGAATACTTCCATGGGATCTTCTCCGCCGCAGTAAGGACCGGCAACACCGTAGGCAAGACACCCGCCCGATCTGACCCGATTTACATAATCCTCAAGAGTTACACTGTTATCCGTGTCAAAAACAGTCATAGCAAAACCGTCGGCTCCTTCCCCCGGTCCTCCGCCTGTTCTTATGTCGATTTTCATGGTTATGTCACCCGGATGAACAACATTTTCTTTATTGTAAATCACGCCTTTTTTATTTTTTTCATTTCCGGTGAGCTCAAGCCAGCCGTTACTTTCATCACTGTCCCAGTATGCATCCCCCACATACACCCATCCATCTTCCATGCTTTCGGAATCAAAGGTTTGAACTTCCCCGAAAGGATATTTACATATTCCCAGAACTCTTTTTTCGGTGGAGAACTCATGCATATCCGGAGAAAAAGCTGTCATAGAAAGAAAATAGGATCCCGCCACCTCTTTCGGGAAAGAGTGCTGAAATTCAGAGATTCCTGCAGCAGAAGCTTTCTTTTCTTGAAGAACAGTTTCAACAGAATCTTTTTCCAGAATCCATTTTACTGTAATCTCATCAGAGTTGTAAGAACTGTCGGACACTTGTCCCCGGAATGTGACATCCTGACCGGCTTCAAAAATTTCTCCCGGAGAAGGTTTTAGAATTTCAACTTCAACAACTCTGGAATCTTCATCCGGAATTTCATGGCTGTCTTCATCGGGATTTTCAGCATCGGGAATAAAGATATCGATGTCAGAAATTTCACTGTCATTAATATGTTCATCATCATGGTAGTCATAATCCTGCTTTTTATCCTCATTTTCCACAAAATCATGATCTGTTACACTGTTGTAGTCATTTTCAGACTGCTCCGCAATATCAGAAGAATCATCCGTTTCAATCAAATCGGTATCACTGCCTGGAATTCCATTGTTTTCGGTCTCTTCGTAAATATCCTTTCCGTCATTGGAACAGGAAAAAATCAATATAAAAAAAAGATTAAAAACAACTATTGTAGATCTCATCCTTCGCCTCCTTTAAAGATTCGGTATAAACAACAAGATAAAAGTTCAATACTTCAACATGATTCAATCAACTCTGTCATTGAAAACTAAAAAAGCTTTCCGATTCAGAATCGACCAAAACAGGTTCAATACTCTTTGCAAATCATTATAATATTTCGTGCTTAAAAATCAACTTGTAAATTTTTTGGAAACTCCAGAACTGTAATAGATTGACTTTTTTTTGCTCCGCCGTTACAATTATTGATATATTGTGCAGGAGAGGCATATGAATAACGATATATTCAAAGCTGTTTTCGATGTTTTTTCTCTTCCGTATCCGGGAGCGTATATGACAACGGTACTGTTTGCTTCTTTCATGACTGTTCCCGTTATGCTTGCGGCGGCACATTTTCTCGGTGTAAGCAGACTAAAAACTTTTTTTATGCCTTTTATCTGCATACCCGCCGGATTGGTAACATCCCGTGTTTTTTCAGTTCTGTTTGACGGCAGCTTTTCAATGTATGCAGAAAAACTTTCGGAAGAAGGGCTCTCTTATTTTTTTACCGGGATACTGAATCCTCTAAAAGCCGGACATGTTTTTTACGGGGGACTTTTCGGAGGATGGATCGTGGGATCTCTCTACACTCTCGCAGTTTACAGAGGAGATAGAAAAAAATACCTTCTGACAGCTGATACCGTCGCTTTTGCGGCAGCCATGGGAGCTTGGATAAGTCGTATCGGATGTTTTTTCGAAGGTTGCTGCTTCGGTCGAATATGTTCGTGGTGCGGAGTAAAATTCCCCGCAAATTCAAAAACCATGTTTATTCTTCACCGACTCAACCCTGACAAAGTAACTCTTTTTGAAAAAACACCTCCTCTCATTCCCACTCAGCTCATCCACTCTTTCTCGAATTTCATAATATTTGTTTTTCTCATTTTCCAATTGAGAAAACACGGTGAAAAAAAACCGGGATATTACGCTTTCACCTTTCTTTTTCTTTACTCTTTTACTCGTTTTCTCATAGAATTTCTCCGTTATGATCCGAGGGGAAGTCTGTTTTACATCTCAACATCACAGTGGATATCCATAATGTTGTTTTTTCTTCTTTTTATGTGGCGAAAAAAACAAAAACAGGCAGAAGCAAATGCAAATGATTGAAATTGATTTAAAAAAAATATTCACAGGCTTCCTGCTGGCTTTTCAGTTTTTCTACCTCACCGCACTTAATACGCATAAAAAACCACATCAGTATGTACAAAGTCAGTGGACTGTGAAGCAGGGACTTCCCTCAAATGAAATAAACCATGTAACAAGAACTTCCGATGGTTTTGTATGGGTCGCCACAAACAGCGGACTGGCCCGTCTTGACGGCATATCGGTCAAAATTTTCAATAAAGCCAATGTACCGGAGTTCAAAGAAAACAACTTTTCACACATAACCGAGGGTGCCGACGGAAATCTTTATGTTCTGGATTCGACAGGTGGCATATTTGTTCTTGGAGAAAAAGGGTTTTCTTCAGTGATTTCAGCAAAAGAGATTTCGGGAAAAAACATGAGAGATATGACCGCCACCTCTGATTTTAGAATATTGACAGCTTCTTCTGAAGGTTTTTTTGTATACGACATAAAAAAAGAGACTCTTACCGCCTACACTGTGGCTGAAGGCCTTCCCGGAAGTGATGTTCGCTCAATCTGTACCACACCCGATGGAAAAATAATCGGAGGGACATCCGAAGGTTCACTTTTCAGTCTAAAAAAAGGCAGAATCTCTGTGGATGGTTTTTCCGAATTTCGTGGAGATGCACCTGTGACAACTCTTTTTTGTGAAGATAACCGGATTTTTGCGGGAATACAGTCTCGTGGAATTTACATTGTCTCAGACGGTGAAGACGGGATAAAAAAACTCCCTCTTTCATCAGACAGCCAGAACTGGTACACTGTAACCGACATGGTAAAAGACACAGAGGGAACTATCTGGGCTTCAACTGCGGCTTCGGACCTGCTCAGAATATTGCCGGACGCTTCAAAAGCTCATATGTCTGAAAAAAATAACAGAGTCATCCGCACTCATATAAACAGGCTTCATTACGACAAATCAGACAAACTGTGGGTGGCGGCAAAAAACGGACTTCATCTTCTCAGAGACGGTTTTTTTTCCACAACAACCACTTCCGACGGACTTTCAGGCAATATGGTCTACGGTGTTTTAAAAGACAGCAGAGACAGATTGTGGGCCGGAACACGAGGAAACGGTCTGAATCTTATTGAAAACGGTAATATCCTTCATGTGAAAAACAAAAACGGTGTTCCGGGACCTCTAATAGGAGGAGTTCACGAAGATAGAGATAAAAATATCTGGGTGGGCACATCAAAAGGTTTGTTACTTTTCAAAGAGGGGGATCCTGACCGCAGACAGCTTTTTACCGAAAATCACGGACTTGAAAGCAGTGTGGTCAGTGCGGTTTTTCATGACAGCAAAGAACGCCTCTGGATCGGAACTCTCGGAGGACATCTGCACATTCTCGGGGAAAAAGAAGTGATACGCCTTGTCAGAAAAGGAGCTCCTTTTGAGGGGAATATCATTCACTCCATAAAAGAGGACGACAACGGGAAAATATGGATTGCCGCTTCGGAAGGGCTTTATACGGGAAATCACGGAAAATTCAAAATATACGGAAAAGATGAGTTTTTTGAAGACATCCCTCTTGCTCTTCACATAGATAGAGATTCTCCTGAAACTGTCTGGATAGGAACACAGAAAAACGGCCTGGTGCGTTTTCATAACGATTCTTTTCTGAATTTCGACTCACGCAGAGGACTGGTGTCCGATACGGTTTTTTCCATTGTGGAAGATGATGAAGGAGCACTCTGGCTGGGAACTCTTCGCGGTGTGATAAGGTTTGAAAAAGAACTTATGGAAAAATGCAGCGGAAACCAAAACAAAAAAATTCCTTCTGAAATTTTTGACACATCGGACGGGCTTTTGAATCTTCAGTGTACAGGCGGAGTTCAGCAGACTTCATTTTACAGCAGAGGTAAAGTTTATGTTTCAACAATGGGGGGACTCGCACAGGGTGACGCCTCATCCTTCAACCCCGGGGAAAGATATAAAAATGTGAAGCTGGAAATCACCGGAGCTTCCGCTGACGGAGTTTCCCTGAAAAACGGAGGGGAGCTTTCCCACAAAACAGAAAGACTCAATTTTTCATTTTCAGCTCCCTGTTTTTACAAGCCCGAATCGCTCTCCGTAAAATATCGTCTTTCCGGTTTTGACAGTCGCTGGAGAACAGCGGGAACGGAAAGAAGCCTGACCTATACCAACATTCCGCCGGGGGACTATAAATTTTTACTTAAACTTGAAGAAAACAACGAAACTGAAAGCATCTCCTTCACTATAAAAAATCCCTGGTATCTCCATTGGTATATATATGTTCCAATACCTGTCATGACACTGCTTATATTTTTTATTTTCATGAAGAAAGTTTCAAGGAATAAAAACGATCCACCCCCGAAAAACACAAACACTGAAAAGGATGCTCATACGAATTCAGAAAACAGGGGGTCCGGCGGAAAGTACGAAAAAAGTCGCATGGAGGAAAATGTCTGTGAGGAGTACTTTCTCGAACTTGAAAAACTTATGAATGAAAAAAAACCCTATAAAAACCCTGATCTTACACTCCCGGAACTTGCAGTGGAACTTTCGGTTTCCCGCAATGTTCTCAGTCAGGTAATAAACAGTCGCGACGGGGAGTTGAATTTTTACTCCTATATAAACAGCTACAGGCTCAGAGATGCTGAAAATATGCTTTCGGACCCGGAAATGAAAGACAGAAACATTCTCGACATAGCTTACGAAGCAGGATTCAAATCAAAAACAAGCTTCAATACTTTTTTCAAAAAAGAGACCGGAATGACCCCCAGCCAATATCGCAAAAAATTCTGCAACGACAAAAAATCCCCGTAAAATCAGAACTTCCCTACCCAGACGAACGAATTTGCAAAGTTTTTTGTCCGTTCCTGTACATGCGGTCGAAGCTTTATATATAGTATGGTATAGTCAAAAGTGCGACGAAAAGCTGTTAACTGATTAATGGGAGAAGTCGTTGAAAAGGTCGAAATCCTTTAGCAATTATAACTCCGGAAAGCGGAAAAGTCAATTTTCATTTTTGGGCTTTACTCTACTGGAGCTGCTTATAACCATGGCTGTCATAAGCATAATCGCTGTTTTTTCCGTTCCTCGTGTGGACAGATGGCTTAAACGAATTAAAATCAAAGACGCTTCTTCAACTCTGGCTCTTGATTTTGCAAAAGCGAGGTCACTTGCCAGAACCGTGAAAACCGAGAACGATGACGGGGCTTTCAATCCGTTCACAACACTTGTTCAAAGACCTTCACAGGCTGCTTTAAGTTTTCGTGAGGACGGATACTCAATTATTTTAAGAAGAGATGCCAACACGGTCGGTGGCTGGGACTCTGAGAGCAACGATTACGACACTGAAGTAAAAAGAGTTGAATTTCCCTACGATGTTGAAGTAGTCTCTGTTGAGACTTCGCAGGGTGAAACTCCCGCCGGAGACAATCCGGTTGTTTCCTTTTTTCCTTCCGGCAAAATGATGAATAATACAAATATCACACTTTCAACGCTGACTTCAAGCTGTGGAGGAACTGCGGACAGCAATGTTCTTGCAGCCATAGAGATGCAGACAGAATCCTTTGACGGCAACAGATTTTATTATCTTGTAAACATAAAGCAGAACGGAACATCCACCGTCTGCGGGAGCCTTACCAATGATTTTTCATCGGACGGCAAGGTTCTTTATTGAGGAGGAATGAATATGGCTGAGAAAAAAGCAAAAGCTTTTACACTTATAGAGGTTATTGTGGCTATAGCACTTTTTTCCACAGGGCTCATAGGTTATATGGCTTTTCAAAATCATGCCGCCACGGTATCATTCGACGCTGACTCTTCCCGGACGGCAAATCAGCTCGCTGTGGAACTCATGGAAACCATAAGCAGCATGACTCCGAACTCTTTTTCTGATCTTACTCAGCAAATAAATCCCGATCAGTACTACAAAGATTTTCAGATTGCCGCCTATCTCCCCGGTCTGAGAGATGCAGACAACAATCTGAACAATGCCGGTCCTTTTGACCACCGGGGGTCTCCTCTCAACGGAAATGAGTCGGGGCATTATTTATACTACAGATTTTTAAGAATTCAGCAGTATGTAATTGAGACAAACAAAGTGGGGCTTTATAACCCGGGTTCAGATTACGATAATCTCATGCACATTGAAATTACAGTGGTCTGGCCCAAAAGACACAATCACGAAGTAGCCTGCAATATACCGAATCCCAATCCTCAACAGTGCAATAGAATGAGCATATCTCTTGTGAAAAACCGCAGGACCCCTTAAAGGAGTTTTTTTATGAAGAAAGTAAAATATATCTACAAAAAAAGAGCTTTCACCATGATAGAACTCATGGTAGGTCTTGTGGTCACCATAATCGCTCTTTCAACATTTTTTTCCATATACAGACATACACTGAGTTCCGAAAGAAGCGAATCCATAAAAAGTGATCTGGGTGTTTCCGGTAACAGGATTATAAATCAGATGGCGGACGCTGTAAGACTTATAGGGCTTTCAAACGACCACAGTGATTTTACAGATGTCGATACGGAGATCATAACCGAAACCGACGGCGGCGACGGAACCGATGATGTCAGTTTCTCCTTTTATTCTCCCTACGGAGGACCTGTGACAAAACTTACGGATGAAAGTGCATCCGGAACACTTCCTGACTGTGTTATAAAAGTTTTAAACACTTCCAACATAGACAACTCTCTTTCAGAGTTGCGTTTCATAACGAGAGACGGCCTTTATAAAGGAACCCTGGATTCTGTTTCCGGAAATCAATTGACAGTGAGCGGAATAACCGACAATGAAGATGTATCTCCTGCCGGAGATTGTGATGTAACTATTCCGGCGGGAACAATAGTTACAAGTAAAAATAAACTTTTTGAAATATCTTTCAGCTCCGGCGGAGGAAACCCCTCCTTAAGTATGACCATGGACGGAGATGATATTTTTTCCTTGAATTCCGGAGATGTTGCGGAAGAGTACAGAATCCCCAGATTTATTCTTCATTTTATGAGAGAGGAAGAGGTAAGTGGGGTTATAACACGCGTATGGGAAGAAGGCAGTGCTTTTGATGAAGAGGATATTAAAGAGATAAAGGCTATCAGGATGGGTTTTGTATTGCTGTCCAAAAAGGATAAGAGAAAATCGGAACCGGATGAAATGCCCGATGTTGATTTCTGCATTTTTGAAGACAACTGTTATACCCATACTGATTCCAACTATTCCGCAAGGATTTTTAAACAGGTTGTACATTTAAAAAACCTTGATTATCTTCACCGCATAGATCAGGAGATGTGATGAAAAAAATTTTTAGAGAAAATTACAGCAAAATTTTTATCAAAAGAAAAGGAGTAGCATTATTTGTCTCCATGCTTCTGAGTTTGTCCGTTGCGGTTGTCTCACTTTCCACAATGAACAGAATAGCTATGTCCTCCCGTTCATCCGGAGACAGTCTCTCTGATAAAAAACTTCTTAATTATGCACATTCTGCAGCTCTCATAGCTTCAGCTGAAGTTCAGCATCGTCTTACAGGCAGTGCTGATTCGGATGCTGTCTACATTATAAACGGAAATTCCGGGCCCAAATCATTTGTTTTTTACCCTGTGGATATTACAACCTTTTCTCCCGACATAAATTTTGCTTACCGTGCCGTTGCAAGGCGTTTTTCAGGTATGGGGCAGACTCCTCCCGGAGCAAAGACATCTCTGGGTTCAAAAGCTTTCTGTTACGATATAACTGTGGATGTAAAAGAGGTTTTTTATGTAGGGCCCGGCTCCTGGAAAGCCGATGCGGAAGTGGAGGCCGGTAACAACTATTTTTTCGGCAAGGCTAAAAGTATAGGTATAATAAGTTGTTTTGATGAGAGTTGAAAATGTATATATGTAATGAAAAAAAAATAAATTCCGGAGGGTGTCATGTTCAGGAAATTTAAAATAACCGTTCTGCTGATGTTTTTGATGATACCGGCTGTAATATCATCGGATTCCTTCGGTGAAACACTCAACGATGATGTTGTGGCTATGATAACAAGTGCCAGGAAAATTGCACACACAGTTTTTCTGCTGGACACTTCAGAAGCCATGAACACTTTTGCCTACAGCGACTACCTGAAAACATGCGGTGACGCCAAGAAAAAAATAAACAACTCCATCAGTCTTTGTGAAAGTGCTTATACGCAGTGCATAAATGTGGAAACGAACGCTTCCTGCAGTGTAGATCTCGGTTGCGATGAAATACAGGCTGACTGTCTGGAGTTGCAGACAACAAAAGTTAAAATTAACGATTTTTGTGCTGAGGTTGAGGCGATATACGCCGAACCGGGCAAAACAGATGTCATAGCCGACCCTATGACCGGTGACAACGATGCCAAAAAGTTTGTGGGCCCCTGGGATCCCCGGCGTAACGATTACGAACTGGATTTATGCTTTTACAGCTGGACATCCGACACAGGCGGAGATGTCATGGACGGAACAACTTCCGGCCACTATTCCAATGAGGAACACGACCCTGACAACCTGCACCCCACAGACCGCAGAGACTGGGATTGTCTCACTGACGGGAACTCACCCGTTGAGGAACTCGGCGGACTGTGGCTGAACTGGAAATACGCAACCTCTCTTGATGCCATGAAAATAGTTCTTGCAAACAGACACAAATTTGCTTTCGCACCCCGCACAAGAGGAGAACGGGAATGCATAGAAACCGACTATTTTCCTGTGTATGATACAGCAGGCGGAGACAGGGTCTGTGTGGCGGACCTTGATCCAGATG
>JAWOGE010000228.1:0-6417 GCA_046497165.1 bacterium
ATTAATGTTATACTTTTTAGCAGATGTTAATCCTCCTAGCAAAATAGGTTTTAATGATGTCGTTAAAAGTATCGGCAGTCTTGTTAAAAGAGCCGCAAAAAATATAAAATACCTTATTTTCATAGGATTTCTTGAAATTATATGTGAAAAATAAATGCTGAAAAGCGAACTTACCGGCATTACCATTGTAAAGAGAGCGATCGTGACAGGGGCAGCATTCATCTCCCTTCTCATTATCACTTCCGACATTATGATGAAACCGTAAACCATCCCCTCAAGAGCACTGTGAAACATCTGTACATTTATTGTTTTTATTTTCGGCGATAATTTTTTCACTTGGAAAATCCTATTTAGAAAATTTTCGTCTGTTCGTCATTTCCTTGCGGAAACTTGCCATTTGCGGGGGAATTTTACAACAATAATAACAAATGTCAAAATTACTCAAAACCTGAAACTGTTACGGAAGGTAACCGCTCGTTACTTCTTCTTTTTTTTAAGACCTATGACATTGGGTATGTGCCATTGTCTGTTCTGACGGTTTTTCCCACTGTTTTTTTTGAAATAGGCTCCGGAAAAACTGAATGATCTGTCACCTGAAGAGATATAAAGACTGGCTTCAGCTCCGCCTTCCAGATACATCATTCTTGAAATTGAAGGGATCGCTTTGACGGTGCTGTTTATAAAGTCATGAACACGCATGGGCTGCCTGCAATGTATGAACAGCACTTTTCCTTTTTTGTCGGTGGCCAGTGCGGCTGTGGACCATTTTTCAGGTTGGGTGGCCCAGACATTTCTGCCTTTACAGCTGTACATTCTTATGCTCTGAACAAGACTACCATATTTTTTCTTGATGGTATGCCATTTATCACAGCCGAAATCTATTATTTTAGCTTCGGGAACACTGCTGTCTTTTCTGTCAAAAGCAAGTACGGCTTTGTAATCTGAAGGCATTCGAGTTCCGTTGGTTTTTCCTTTTCTGCTCATATATCCCACTCCGGAATTATCCGGATGATACATGCCGGCATTGATTGCGGCAGAAAGTCCGTATTTTTCTCCCCATTCAGAGGCCGTTCTTTTTTTTCCGTCAGAAAAATTGGCTCCGTGAAGCGTCAGTTCATAGTTTGACAAATCTGCTCTGAGTACCTGAAGAACCGCTTTGTTGTCAAGAGTTATTTCCGCAAATTCAAGACCCTCAGAAAGGGTTTCCCACTCAGAAGAGCGATCTCCATTCAAACTGAAAAGAGAAAAAGTTAAGATAATAAAACAGACAAGTCGCCAGAATCCATTGCAAAACAGAGAAGTTACCTTCATCTGAAAATTTCCGTATCGAGTTCGTCAAAACGATCCACAATATAATCAGGATTTTCGTTCTTCAATTTATCCCGGGAGTGTGATCCGGTTGTTATTGAAACAACCCGGGCATTCAGATATCGTGCCGTCTTTATATCAAGAACCGTGTCACCTATGACAAATTTCTTTTTTGGAACTTCTCCATAATAATCAATGGCTTTTTTTTCAGCAGTGTCAGCAATATCAAAACGCTTGAGACCGTCTTCTCCAAAACCTCCCGTCGGGAAAAAATCCCATACACCTATTTTTTTCAATTTATACTCGGCACCGATGGACAGTTCACCGGAAATAAGCGAAAGACGGCAACCCTCTTTATGAAGTTTTTTTATGAACTCCACGGCGTCTGCATTGGCACGCCATACATCCGTATCTCTGAACTTTATGAGTTTCTCTTCATAAACCCTCAAAAACCCTCTCCACAGATCTTCACTGAAACTTTTACCGCAATTCTCAAGCACTTCCATAAAAACATCCTTATCCGATCTTGCTGAGGTATCAACCCCTTTCATCCCTTTAGATATTCCGAGAAATTCATCCACAGCCTCGGAGTAAGGTATATCGGTTCTTTTGTCCCGTTTTACAATTGTTCCGTTTATGTCAAAAAAAATCAAACTGTTTTTCATTTTCAAGTTCCTCCTGTTTCATTGAACTTTATAAATTGATTATAAAAGATGAAAAATATAAGTCAAAAGAAAAGCTGTACAGTAATTTCTCAGCATTCAAAAAAAAACAGCAAAAATAAAAACATTAAGTTTAAATAAATGAGTATATTTGAAAAATATATTTGACTACCGCACCTCTTTCAATAAGATTTTTAAGAGAAAAGCTGAAGGCTATCTCAAATAAAATTCAGCTTTTATTGAAATGAACCTGTAAAACTCACTGAAAGATGACATGTCAGGCGGTTAAAAAATCAGATATTTAAGGAGAGTAGGCATGAAAAACATGAAATTGGGTGGAAAAATTATTGCCGGATTTTCAATGCTGGTGCTGCTTACCATTATCATGGGAGTTGTTGCACTGATGAGTATGTCCGGAATTTCCGAAGCTGTTGATCACAGTAACGGTACAGCAGAACTTAAAGACCTTGTAATGGAAATGAGGCTTTTTGAAAGGGATTTTGTATTGAACACCGATGAAGAATCCCGAAAAAACATGCAGGAACAGCTTTCAAAAATACATAAAGATATGGATATTCTCATAAAAAACATCGATGATAAAGCTGTTTATGAAATGAAAAATGAACTTGAAAAGAAAATGAAATCTTACGAATCCGCCTTCAGCAGTTATGTGGAAACTGCCCGAAAAGATGATGCGATATTGGACAACTGGAGAGTACAGGGTGAAACCATAATAAACATGACCGATTCAATGAGAGAGTCAGCAACCGGAGCAAACAGTACCACTGAAATGGCACTGGATGTTCAGGCAAGATTTGCCCTCGTAAGAGTATACGCTCTGTACTACATAAGAAACAGGGACGAAAGCAGCTGGAAAGCTTTTTCCGAGGCCATGTCAACTGCACAGAACTCAGTAAAACGGCTTGTCAGAGGAACCGGAAAGAATGAAGCTTCATTACAGGTGGAAGAAGCTCTGAACTCCTATATTTCATCTGCAGACCAATACCGTGAAAATCTTTTACTGAGACAGAGACTTGAAAAAACAATGGAAAACGATGCTGAAGATTTTGTGTCTCAAGTCGTATCTCTGAACAGTTTGATTTTAAAAAATATGGAAAGTACACAGTCAAATGCTTATCTTTTATCCGTCCTGCTTCTTATTCTTTCTGCTGTCATCGGAGGTGCGGCGGCTGTTTTTATAACAAAGAGTGTTACAGGCGGTCTCAGAAATGTTGATTCACAGGCAGGCAACATAGTAAGTGCCATTAATGAAGGACGGCTTGACTATCGTGGCGATGTGGAGTCTGTAGGCGTAGATTTTCAGCCCATAATAGAAGGAATAAACAACATAGTGGACCAGTTTGTCGCTCCCATAAATGTTGTTGCCGAATATGTGGACAGAATTTCCAAAGGAGATGTTCCTCCCAAAATCACCGATGATTATAAGGGAGATTTCAACGAGATTAAAAACAATCTGAACAATCAGATCGAAGTTACAACCAACCTTCTTCTCGAAACCGACGGACTCATAAATGCTGTTCTTGACGGCAAACTTGATAAACGCGGAAACGCACAGCAGTTTGTTGGCGGATGGGGAGAACTTGTACATGGAATAAACTCCCTTGTTGATGCTTTTGTAGGTCCCATAAATGTTGTTGCCGAATATGTTGACAGAATCTCTAAAGGTGATATGCCGCCCGAAATTACCGATGATTACAAGGGTGATTTCAATGAGATTAAGAACAATCTCAATCAGCTTATTGAAGCAACTAACGGTATAACCGAGGTTGCTGAAAAACTTGCTGTCGGAAATACAAAAGTATCACTTTCAAAGAGATGTGAGCAGGATAAAATGATGGGAAGCCTCATCAAAGTCATTGACAACAGCAAAAACAATGCTGAAAACATCATAAAAATGGCGAACGGCGACCTTGATTTTACAGTTAAGATAATGTCCGAAGAGGACGAGATGTCAAAAAGCTGCATGAATCTTCAGAATGCTCTTAAAAATTTAATTGACGACTCCGCGACACTTGCAAAGTCCGCCGCAGAAGGGAAACTTGACATAAGAGCGGACGCAGACAAACATCATGGCGATTTCAAAAAAATTGTCGGTGGAATAAATGAAACTCTGGACAATGTTGTGGGACCTCTCAATGTTGCCGCCGAATATATAGACAGAATCTCCAAAGGAGATATACCGCCGAAAATTACCGACGACTACAAAGGCGATTTCAACGAGATTAAAAACAATCTTAACGGCTGCATAGATGTTATGAACGGACTTCTCGAAGAGACCGGATCTCTGATTAATAATGTACAGGTCGGAAAACTTGATTCATCCGCAGATGCAGAAAAATTCATCGGAGAATGGGGCAAACTCGTCGGTCTCATCAATACAATGGTCAAGACCTTTGTCGGTCATATGGATTCAGTCCCCGCACCCGTCATGCTTGTTGATAAAGAGTTCAATATCCAGTTCATGAATAAAAACGGTTCTGAAACACTGGGGTCATCGCGAACACAGCTGATTAACCAGAAGTGTTACAACCAGTTTAAAACATCAGACTGTAATACCGCCAATTGTGCAGTTGCCAGAGCAATGCAGTCAGGAAATCAGACCGACAGTGAAACCGATGCACATCCCAATGGAAAAGATCTTGAGATCATGTATACAGGTTCACCTGTCAAAGATCTTCAAGGCAACACCGTCGGCGGTATTGAAATTGTCATAGATCAGACAGCTCAGAAAAAAGCACAGAAAAAAATGGATAAAATTTCACAATATCAGAACAGAGAAGTTGAAAAACTTTCCTCTGTGTTAAAGCAGATGGCAAACGGAGATATGCGGGTAAGTTACGACACAGCTTCGGCTGACGATGATACCAGAGAGGTTTTCAACAGTTTTGATCAGGTAAAAAATTACCTTAACAACTCACTTGATTCTATCAACGAAATTCTCTCTCAGGTAAACCAGGCGGTGGAACAGGTCGCAAGCGGCTCTCAGCAGGTAAGCGATTCTTCACAGTCACTTTCACAGGGAGCCACAGAGCAGGCAAGCTCACTGGAAGAGATATCTTCAAGCATGCAGGAGATAGCTTCCCAGACAAAACTCAATGCTGAAAACGCTCAGCAGGCTGACAGCATAAGCGGAGAAGCCAGGAATTCAGCACAGGACGGAACAGAGCAGATGAACAACCTTCTTTCAGCCATGGACGAGATAAACAGTTCCAGTAAAGAGATTGCCAAAATAATAAAAGTCATCGATGAGATAGCTTTTCAGACCAATCTTCTTGCTCTCAACGCCGCAGTTGAAGCGGCCAGAGCCGGAAAACACGGCAAAGGATTCGCAGTTGTTGCTGAAGAGGTCCGTTCACTTGCAGAAAGAAGTGCCCAGGCCGCAAAAGAGACAGCTGAGATGATAGAGGGAGCCGTAAAAAAAGCTGAAAACGGCTCTGAGATATCCGGAAAAACATCAGAGATGCTTGACGGCATAGTAAGCGGAGTTACAAAAGTGACCGACCTTGTGGGAGAGATAGCGGCGGCCAGTAATGAACAGTCCGAAGGTGTAAATCAGGTCAACACCGGACTTGATCAGGTCGAACAGGTAACCCAGCAGAACACAGCCAGTGCCGAAGAGAGTGCCGCAGCGAGTGAAGAGTTGTCCGGGCAGGCTCAGGAGCTCAAGAAGATGATTGCAACTTTCAAACTCAGAGAAACCGGAGCTTCATCCATAGGTCACAGCGGACCTTCAGCACTCATAGGTGACAACCGTAGAAGCGAAGATAAAAACAGACCGCAGCAGAATGAAGATATGGATGTCGTTAAACCGGAAGATGAGATATCACTTGACGACAACCCTGAAGATTTTGGGAAATACGGTAGATAAGAGAGCCTGAGAAGTCGGATAATTCAGGTAAAACCTGAATCGTTCGATTCTGAGTTAGAAAACATGGGAAAGAATTCTGATTCAGAAGAGTTACACAAAATCTGAGGTTCACCCTTAGGTTAATCGGCGATTTTTGTAACTTCTTAAGAACAGAAGGCTTTTTCATTTTTCAATGAGAGAGTCGGACGGTTCAGGTAAAAGTAAACTTCCAATAAAAATCTTTACATAAAAAACCAGAATTCCTACTCTAACCTGAAATCATTCTGAATAATTAACGGCGTAGCACGCTACGCAGCTACGAATTGCAAGAGTTGTGGTTTTTCGGATAATTGTCTGAATCCGGATTGGCCGGGATTTTGAGGATTTACAGGATTGTATAGTGAACAACTCTATCTGAGCTCTGTGCTGCTTCGGCCACCTTTCTCTTTGCACTCCCTCTTTGCGAAAGAGGGAGATGGAGGGAGTTGGGAAAAAACAGATGTGATGCGGTCAGTTGTAAAACTCTCCCCCTCGGTCCCCCTCTCTTTGTAAAAGCGAGGGGGAAGATTTTAATACCCT
>JAWOGE010000295.1:0-8945 GCA_046497165.1 bacterium
CGGTACTGATCAGCGGCATTGCCCAGTTTCAGTTGGTGCACATTCACCCATTTCTCGATGGAAATGGCCGAACCTCGCGTTTGCTGTCAACGCTGTGCCTTTACAAAGCCGGATACGATTTCAAGCGGCTTTTCACCATCAGTGAATATTATGACCGTGATCGTCCGACCTTCTACAAAAAGATCCAGAGTGTTCGTGAAAACGACATGGATATGACCGGCTGGCTTGACTACTTCATCACCGGACTCGAAACCCAGATGATCGAAGTGAAAGAGCGAGGTGAGCAGGTTATCCGCCGGGATGTTCTGGTACAAAAGCACGGGCTGAATGAACGACAGGCAAAGGCGCTTGATTTGTTAATGAAGAACGGCTCTGTGCATATTTCAGAGATTGAAGAACTCAGTCCCGGCGTAACCCGACGAACTTTACAGCGGGATATGAATGGCTTGATCGAGCTTAGCCTTGTTCGCATTACTGGTTCAGCTCGTCAATCAAACTATGAATTCATCAAATAGCATTGCGACATATCGCGTCAGAGTATCGCGACAAATTGCGACACGGATCGCGACATGGAGCTATGACAATGTTTACGACAGGTTCACGACATTCTTTGCGACATGGCCACTTCCAGACTCAGGTTTGTAGAGTTTTTACAAGAGGCCTCCGTCCGGGAATCGAACCCACGTCAGTTCTCTGTTTCGGGAAAATGTAGAGAATTAAATTTCTCTCGGGGTCCGACAGGTTGAATGGATTTGATGTGTGGTAAGATGTTGAATCAACAGGGTTTGTGGATGTGATTTTGTTTGGAGAACGAATTAGACTAAGGCTCCGTGTCCTCCACCAGTTTTTCCTAAATCTCTGGTCAGGTGGACTATTTTCTCATGTAGATTTATCTCTCGATAGGCGATCCATGTATTGGATGAAGGGAGAGATTTGTAGTGTTATCTATATCTGTAAAAATAAAGCCAAATCGGCTAAAATCGGCAAAAAACATTTGACTTCCGGCTTTCATCTCAGTATATTTGCAAGGTGAATTAAATTGGGAGTGTTGTCTTTGCAGCATTCCTTAACTGCCTCTGTTGAGGTCATGGCAAAAAGCAACCCAAGAAGCTATTCGCGGCATTGGCTGAAACAGGGATTGAGGTGACGGATGAATAAAAAGCATTTGGAATTTCCCACTCTTGTTAAACGAATAACCCAGATCGATAAACAACTGGCAGGAAAGGCTCTTAAAGCTGTAAATGTCAGCCTGACTTTGAGAAATTGGTGTATCGGTGCCTATATTCGAGAATATGAATTGAACGGTAAAGACAAGGCTGCTTATGGCGAAATATTGTTTGCCGAACTGGCTAAAGAACTCACAGAGCTTAGTAACTGCAATAAAAGACAACTGTATCGCTACCTTCGTTTTCATCAGTTCTATCCCCAAATTGCGGGTACGCTGTCCCCACAATTGCAAGATGATTTTGCCAGCGATAAAATTAGTGTAGAAGAAAAAGTGGGTACGCTGCGATGTATGTCAACATAGTTGTCGCGTTTTTTCATAATTTTTGTTATCTTTTTCCGGATTCAAAAACACTGCATCTGGACCGCCCCAGCGTTTCGCATTTCTTTTCCCCCATATCTCCGGGTTTTCTTCCCGGATCTGCTGCATTAATTTATTCCGTTTCGCATAGATTTTCTCTGCCTTTCCGAATCTCTTTTCATGAGGAGTTACATAATCAAGTGCAGAATGTCGATGCTCAGTATTATACCAGTTCACAAAATTCGCCGTCCACTCGCGTGCCTCCGTTATTTCTTCAAATCGTAACGGGTATTTCGGACTGTATTTCAAGGTCCTGAAAAAGGATTCGATAAAAGGATTGTCATTGCTGGTTCGTGGCCTGCTGAACGATGTATCAACCTCAAGATCCTTCAGAAAAGCTGTAAGTGAAGAGCCTTTCATGGGCTTTCCATTGTCTGAGTGAAGATAGGAAAACATAATATTTCTCCCCTGAGAAACTCGCTCAAACAGATCTCGACTATGAACTTCACTTTCTTCTGTATGCACCGACCATCCCACAATTGAGCGATCGTAAATATCAATTATAACATACGCATAGAAAAATAATCCCCGAATAGTGCACGGAAGCCAGGTGATATCCCAGCACCAGACTTTGTTTGATGCGTCAGCTTTGCGTTCAGGCGGTTTCGATCTCTTCCTTCTGACGCGGCAGTTACTGCGATGATGCAGTTTATCCGCATCTTTAAGGACTCTGTATATGGTTCGCACTGATCCCAGATAGATGCCTCTGTCCAACAGTCTCGGCACAATGTGATGCGGGCTCAGATCCCGAAATTCCCGGCTGGTGCACACGGAAATGATTTCCTGATTCTGTTCAGGCGACAACTTTCTAACCACCCGTTTTTTCGCTCCTTTTCGTCTGTCCTTCATGCCTTCTCTCTTCCATCGTTGCAACGTGCGGAGTGATATCTCCACAACCTCACAGCATTTCCAGTATCTCGCTCCATTGTAGTGTGCCTCTTCAATCAATGCAACAACTTCCTTCTTGTGAGCCTCGAGAATCAGTCGTCCTCGTCTTCCTCCATAAGTGCGTCCAGTTTTTTTTTCAGTACTAGAAGAGCTGTCGTTTCAGCAAGTGCCTTGTCTTTCCGTTCCAGCTCTTTTTCCAACTTCTTGATCCTCTTTCTTAAATCCTTGTCTTTTTTGTTCTTTTTGCCTTCCTTTTTCGTCACCATCTCTCGTAGCTCCTGATCCCACATTGTTAAATGTTCTGAATGAAGCCCCCGTTCACGAAGAAAACTCCCAAGATCTTCTTCTGATATCCGCGCTGCCTCCATAAGAATGTGATACTTCTCTTTACTCGTGTAATATCGAGGACTTTTATCATCTGTCTCTGCAGGAAGCTTACCATCTTTTGCCAATTTTATCCAGTTCCTTATGGTCTGTTCACAGATCCCTGTTTCTCTACTCGTGCTTCTGATGCTCTTGCTTTCAGGCGGTAAAACTCTCTTCAAAATGCTTACCTTTACTGACCTTGAATAACGCATGTCTTCCTCCTTTGGGTGAGGCGACATCTATATTGACACATAGGGATCACCTGTCATTATAACTATATGAATATAAAAATCAATGGCATTCTCATGAAAAGATATCAACAATCCTGTTGCCGGTTCGTCGAATATTTTATAAATGTTTCAGGTTAAAATTGTTTCGGTTTGACAATAATGTGTTTTTTTATCAGATGATATTCACCTGAAGGTTCTCCGATCTTTTTCCAGAGTGAACCGTCTCCGCGACGGTGGATAAAGTCAATTTCTCCATCCCTTTTTGATATAATGCGGTTTCTATTTTGTTCGGCAAAGTTTTCGGCGTCTTTTTTCATGTCAAATATGACGGTGTATTCTGTATCTACAGCTTTTCTGATTGTTCCTGCACGGGATTTGACCTGTTCCGGTTTCAGCTTTAAAACCTTATTAAAAACAAATCCGGTGGATTTAAATGTTTTGTTCAGGGTTCGTTTTATTTCTGAAGTTTCAATATGCTCTGTAAGCCATACTATCAGATGTTCATCAAGAGAACTCACTCCCACTGGAATGGGATCGAAAGTTTCTATTCTCGGGCGCGGATTATGTCCTTCAGAAAATAAAAGGGAGAAACCCGATATCATACAGCCTTTTATGAGAAAATTCATTGTGTCGAGGTGTCCGAGAGACGAAGCTCGGCCTGTTTTGGAAAAAAACAAAAAATAGGGATAAGAGTTCTTTCTGTTGTACTCCTCCTGTTTTTCAGGTTCAGGATTTGCTTCCGGTGATGTTTCGTCTCTGACGGGCTTTATATTTTCATCACATACTCCGCAACCTGAACATACTCCGTCAATGCAATCCGGAGTCTGGAGGCCTGTTTTTGATTTTTTGAGCTCATTGAGAAGATACTTTTCTTTTATTCCCATGTCTATGCGGTTGTAGGGGAGGGGTTTCCCCTGTTCCCTGTGACCGATTTCCTTTTTGACAGAAATATTGTTCTTTTCAAAAGCTTTTTCCCAGACATTCATATCGAAGTTTTCACTCCAGCTCTGAAGCCCCGACATCTCTTCAGCTACATCTTCAAGTGCAGGTAGTATATATCTTCCGGCTCTGCTCAGAACAGCTTCCACAATGGAAACCGAGGTGTCGTGCCATTGTATTTTAACGGAACGATAACTTTTGAGTTTTTCAAAGATTTTTTGCTGCTTTTTTTTAATCTCTTCAGGAGAGTTCATTTTGCACCACTGAAAAGGAGTGAAAGGTTGAGGGACAAAAGTTGAAAAACTCACGGTCAATTTGTTGCGCTTACCGTATTTTCTGACGATCCTGTTGATTTCGATTATAAAAGAGATTGTTTTGTCAATATCACTCTCCTCTTCAAAAGGAAGTCCGAGCATAAAATAAAGCTTAAGGGATCTCCATCCATTTGACATGATATAATCTACGGAGCGGAATATGCTTTCATCGTTCATCTGTTTATTTATTATTTTACGCAGTCGTTCGCTGCCTGTTTCCGGAGCAATTGTAAAACCGCCTTTTCTTCCTCTGCCGAGTATGGAGACAATATGATCGTTGATTGTTTCCGCTCTGAGGCTCGGAAGTGATACGGAAAGTCCGTGCGGAGAGGTGTTGAAAGACTCTGTTATCATTTGGCAGATATTGTGATGATCCGAAGCACTCAGAGAAAGAAATCCTGCTTCACCGTATCCTGATTTAAAGCTGTTTTCTTTCAGGTGAAAAAGAACATCGGCAGCAGATTTTTCACGGTGAGGTCTGTAAAAAACTCCGGCGAGACAATATCTGCAACCTCTTGTGCAGCCTCTTTGTATCTCTATGGAAAACCTGTCGTGTACGGTTCTCAGTCCCATAACGGGAGCTTTGGTCGGAACAACAATTCCGTCATCGGGATTTTGAGTTATAACTCTTTTTACTCTGTTTTTCAAAGCCGGATTATAAAAACCTCTCTGTTTTGACATTATTTCAACAGCTTTGCTTTTATTGTTGTTTTTCATTGTAGCAGCAATAAACTTCGCGGAGGGTTCTATTTCACCGATGTAAATAAGATCAAAAACCTCCGCCATAGGTTCAGGGTTACACATAACAGGTCCACCTGCAATAATAAGAGGTTCCTTTTCAGAGCGTTCTGAACTTTTCACTGCCAGCCCGAAATCTTTAAGCATTCTTATGAAGACGGGATAGTGGAGCTGATATTGAAAACTTACACATAATATATCAAACTTGGTGACTTCCATTCCGTAGATCACTGATTTGTGAGGGTTTTCGGGGCTTATGTGCTTTCTGTAATCTTCGTTGTAAGCAAAAACAAAATCTGTACAGCTCCCCTGCCTCATAAAAAGTTCGTAAAGTATTTTTATGCCCGTATGGCTATATCCCACCTCAGGAAGGTCGGGAAATATTATTAAAACGCGAAGCGGACTTTTTTCAGGGTCAGGTGGATTGTCCTTTACTATCAAAGGAGTGAAATAGCGTGCCGGATTATCAACGGAGCGCAGAAGAGAGGTTTTTATTTCCATAGATTTGCTTCCATATATATTGAAAAATTGAAAAAATATCTTGATTTGTCGATGAAAAATTTTCCGAATCCGGGGGCTGCGGATAGGGTAATCTTTTCAGTGAGAGCAAAATATACTCCGGGAGCCGCTTCCAGCGAAAGTTTTGTTTCTCCGGCGGGATTTGAGAGTATTCGGCTGTTTATCAGCATTGAAAACCCGCTTTTTTCAGAACCTGCGGTGAAAGAGGTGTCCAGAGAAGCTCCGAGTAAAAGATGTTTGAAATTTCTGTCCACCAGAAAAAGGGCATTGGAGCGTACAATCCCTGCACACTTGTCTCCGTCAAGCCATTGGAAGGCAGGACCGAATGAAAGCCCCGGGTGGTGGTATCTCATGACTTCAAATCCGAAATTAACGGAAATATACTGTTTGAGAGGAGCGTTGTAGACAAATTCTGTTTTTTCAAGAGAAATCCCCGCGAGAAGAGAAGGTCTTTTCCGTTCGTTTATGCGACCACTCGGAAAAGCGGCCTCAATAGTTGAAAAAATAAAGATGAAAAGTATTGCTGTAAAAAATTTCACGGCTGATATTTTTAGCATTCTGACGCTTCTTTTATAACTTTTTCAATGATTTTATCATAATGCAGTGCTGAACTCAATGGCGTGGAAAAGTCAAGGATGATAAAATCGCCCTTTTTTGCAAGTGTTGATACGAGTCCGACATTATCATGGGCTTCGAGAGTGTAGTGTATGTAGATGTTATGTTTTTTCGGAACAGTTACAAGACGATGCCAGCTCATTTGTTTAACTCTCTTATTATTGAAAAAGTTGGAATTTCATGTTCAATTTTTATGAACTGCTGATGTCTTGCGGTTTTTACAGATTCTCCTGTATGGAGTGTAAGTGTTTCCGGAAGCATCATAGATGTGAGAGACCCGTCGGGTTTCAGAACTTCTACCTCAATTCCGGAATGTATTTTATTTCGCACTTCTATAATGGTTTCTCCGTTTTCGGAAGAGATTGCATTTCCGAGAAATTCAGAAGTGCCCGAGGATGTGCTTCCCGTTATATTGTAATCGGACCCGTCAATTTTAGATTTCATAAATCCTGTTGAATAACCTCTGTTTTTTACACGATTGAGAAGGGTGAGAACTTCATTTTCCGGAATATCTTCACCGTTTATCAATCTTCTGTAGAGTGAAACAGTTGAGGCTAAGTAATGAATTGATTTCATTCTTCCCTCTATTTTAAAAGAGTCCACTTCCGCTTTCATCAGAGGTTTTATGAATGAAAAAAGAGCCAGATCACTTGAATTGAAAAAATAAAGACCTCTTTTATCTTCCGCGACAGGGAAAAATTTTCCGGGCCGTGTTTCTTCAACAAGACTGTACTGCCATCTGCATGGATGGGTGCACTCTCCCCGGTTGGCTCTTCTTCCCGTAAGATAATCACTTATGGCACATCTGCCGGAGTATGAAAAACAAACGGCACCATGGATAAAAACCTCTGTTTCCACAGGAATATCAGTCAGTTCTTTCTGTATCTCTTTTATCTGTTCCAGTGAAAGTTCCCGAGCGAGATTGACCCTTTTTGCACCCATTTCAAAATAGGCCCTCACAGTCTGGTGCGACATGGTATTTGCCTGTGTGGAAATATGTATCCTCAGGGGTAATCCGGATTTTTTTATTTCGTTGAAGACGCCGAGATCACTTATTATAACAGCGTCAATGCCCATGTCACAGAGATTTCCGGCAATATTGACAATATCTTTGTATTCATCTGAAAAAGGATAGATATTCAGTGTTGCAAAAGCTTTTTTATCTTTTTTATGCAGAAATTCAATGCCTTCAGATGCATCTTTTAAAGAAAAATTTCCAGCATAGCTGCGAAGGGAAAAGTCAGACAGTCCGAAATAAACAGCATCGGCACCGTATACGGCGGCCCATTTTAATTTTTCCAATGTTCCAGCGGGAGCAAGAAGTTCGGACATGAGATCACCTTTTTATTTGAAGTTTTATAAGTTCCAGTCGGTTGTCTCCGTCGTTGGGAACCTCATCAGGATTGCTTATGGAGGCACGATAATCCTCCTGGTATATTCCAACCCACGGTATGTAATAATCATTTTTGTTGTTTCTCGGAATTCTCGCACGGGTGACATGCCTAACAATATCACCTTTTTCCCAGTATGTTGTGGGATAGGCTCCGTCAGCCATTGCTCCGTCACCTTTTGTTCTTTTATCACCTTTGTTCCCTTCATTGTGAAGGAAAACGGTGTAATCTTTTGCTATATTGGATTTGAGAGCTTTGAAATAAAGCTCTATGGAAACAGTCTCACCCTCACGGGGAGTTTCACTTCCGCTTTTTATTGTATATCCCAGTAACTCTATTACATTATCAAAAACCGCATTGACATTGACCATGTCTTCGGGTGGAGAGTCGAGGATATATTTTGAAGCACGCTCAAGGTTTAGTTTCTCTCCGGGACCCACAACCTCCATAAGACTGTTGAGAGGGCCTTTTTTTATGACATTGGCTTTTTTATTTATGCGTTTCATTATCCTTTTGAACTTTTTAATGTCGTAATTTTTAAGAATAACATATTTTCGGCCCGGTGATTTGAAAAAGCGCAGAACTTTTTTTTCCTTTTCTCTTTTAAGAAAGGTTATATTATTTTTAAGCCAGAAAGATGTGGATCGGCGGAACCACTTGTAGTAGTCGGCTATAGGCTCTCGATCCGGACTGATTTCAAGATACTTTTCCGTAAGGGGTTTAAGGCAGTATATGCGTGAAATTTCAGGTATGGCCACAGCGAAATAATATATCATAAATCCGGATGTCAGAACAAATAGGGCGGGAAAAGCTAAGCTTCTTATTTTTTTTGAATATATAGAAATAAAAAATATTAATCCTGCAATTCCGAAAGTTATGGATGTAACCCATATATATGAAGGGATATACGGCAGAGAACGATTCTGATAAAAAGTGACGAGATGCACTAACAGACCTTGTTTACTGCCGATATCGTTTCCAACAGCACCGAGTATGAAAAGAGCCGAAGCTATTTCAGCTTTTCTTCCCCATGTCCATTTTGTGTGCATGAGAGAAGAGAGATAATATCCGATTATAATCGCGGCAAAAGGTATTACAGGTGCTATGTAGTGATAAAATTTTGAAGATGAGAAAGCGTAGAAGAAAAAAGGTCCTGTAAATGCAAAGAAAAGAAAAATATGTTTACGGTATTCGCCTATTTTGCGGTCACCCCGGAAAAAACTAAGCATGGCGGCCGGGAAGAACATTATCCAGGGGAAAAGGGAGTAACCTATGACCTGAATGTACATTGTGTAAAGGTCATTGGGTTTGTGTATTACACCGGCGGCCCGCTTGAAATGATGGTATACAATGAATATAT
>JAWOGE010000061.1:0-9051 GCA_046497165.1 bacterium
GTTCAAAACATCATATCACTGCCCGGTGGCGGTGGCATAAAACTCACTGTTGCTCAATACCTTACCCCGGGAGATATCTCCATACAAAATGTGGGTATAACACCTGATATAGAGTTGCTGGAGGTTTATCTTCATGAAGATAAAATAAAGGTTTTCAATCATGAAACACCCTACTTTAAGGAAGCCGATCTGGACGGACATTTCTACAGTGTTTATGCACCTGAAGAGACTCCTAAACCGGACATATCAATACGCTATTTCAAAAAATACAAAACCCCTGAAGAGTTGAGAGAAGAGAGAAAAATGGAAAGAAGCGATGTCTTCAGAAGCGACAGAGAAATAGAAGTAGCGGTTGAAATTATAAAAGAAACTCAGGGAAATCAGGAAAAAGTCATGACCGTTGCAAAAAAACAGAAAAACAATCAGTGGGAAACTATAGTTGAAAAAATGAAGGATATCGGTATCGCATGGCATCCCGATGATAAAAAAGAAAATACAGACTCGTCAAAACTTAAATTTTTCTTGAAAAATTCCGGCAAATTAAAAGCAGGTGAAAAAAACACTCTTAAATTTGTTGCAGAGTATCCCGGAAAAGTAACAAACCTTTTTGGCGTAATGGACACAGAAATACCTTTTTTAAACAATGTGGAGATCCCTTTTGGTTCTTTCGAAAAGAAAATTGAACAGGATATTAACATTGTGCTTCCTGACCACATGGACTGGTACAAAAAAGAGATCTCTGTCAATCTGTCCAATGATAAGTTTGAGTCAATTCTAAAAAATAAAAAAATAGAGATTGAAACGGTTCCACTTCCCAGACCTGAAATAGAATTCTCTTACTACCTCAAAGAGGTTGAAGGCAAAAAAGACGGGCTCCTTGAACCGGGAGAAAAAATGAAGCTGATTGTACAGATGAAAAACAGGGAGAAAGGAAAAATAAAAGACGGACGGGTGATGCTGTTCAATCAGAACAACAATGAAAATGTTTTCATAGAAAAAGGTGCTGAAAAGATAAAACTTAAATCGGGAGAAACGAAAAAAGTGAGTTTCGGATTTGAAATTTCAGAACCCGAAGAAAAAAAGGAAGAAAAAAAGGAAAAATCGGTAGATATATCAGTAAATGTTTACGATTATGATACAAAATTTTATTCAGGCTTTTCTGTTCCCATGGCAAAACAACCGCCACCTTGCAATTACAAACCTGAAAAAAGTCGTGTTAAATTGGAAAAAGAAACTCCTCTCTACTCTAATGTAACGGGGAAACAACAGGTGGCCTCCGTTGCCAAAGAAGGCTTTTTTGAAGTCACCGGAAACTGCGGAGATATGGACCGTCTTTCTTCCGGCAAATGGATACATTCTGATAAAACAAAGAAAATCCCCGCCGGCAAAAAAACTTTGAAAAAAGGAGAAACAACTCCCATTTATGGAATAAAAATGCCTGAAATCAGGATGGATGAATCGCCAATGACAACAGACAATGAAAATATAAAACTCGATTTTTCAGCCGAAGGAGAAGACCTTCGTGAAATTATGGTTTTTGTAAACAAAAGAAAAATGTTTTACCACTGGGTTGAAGATGCAGAGAAAAAACTTGATTTTTCAATCCCTCTAAAGCTTGAAAATAAAATAAACAGAATAAAAGTAATAGCTAAAAACCATGATTCAGAACAAAAAACAGATGTAATGAAAATAGTTTTCTATCCGGACGGGAAAAAGCTTCAGTATTAACCCATAAATAAATCTCTATCACCTGAAATTCTTTTGAGCCACACCGATAAGTTTGTTAAAAATTATTTTTATGTTATAATCAAAATGTTATATTAAGACATATTTGCGGGGGTAATCGTGAAAAAGAAAAATCTTTTAAAGCTGTTTTATTTTTCAGCTTTTTTGTTTATTTTAGGTTGTCTCGACACTGTGGATCCTTCCGGAGAATACGAAAACATTGCAGATTATGACTCTGTTGACCATATGGAAGAAAACGAAGAAGAGAATACCGACAACGATAAAAATGAAGACACAGCCAACACCGGAGATAATGGAGATACTGCAGATTCCGGCAATACAGCTGACAACGGGAACACAGGGAATACAGGGAATACAGGGAATACAGGTGATTCATCCGACACTGGAAATACAACAGAATGTGGAAACGGTATTGTTGAAGAAGGAGAAATTTGTGACGGCAACACCATTCCGTGCACGGAACTTGACCAGGAAAAATACAGTGACGGTATAGCTCACTGCAACAATGAAAGCTGTCTCAGCTGGATTACCGATGATTGTACTGTAAAATCAGCTGCGGAGCCTCTGGCAAAAATGTCTTCTGTCAGTTATTCAACAGATTTCTTATACAACGGCGAGAGTGATCTTGACAATGCCTCCTATCAGTCGAAAGCAATTTACAACTCACCCGCTTTTCAGACGGTGGTTCCTCTGGACAGCGGATCCTATAACATACCTCATAATCTTGCAACACAACACTGGATTCCCGCAGCCCTTGACGGTGAAACCATAACTGTTTTTCAAAACTCCTACGGTTCGGAAGGACAGTTTTCCTTTCCCTATGTTATTTTAGGATTTTTGCAAAAGGATACTGTTTCGGGAAACAAATTGAGTGTGGGCATCAGTTCCGGAAAAGATGCTAATATGCTGATAATGGACAACATTGAAAATCCATCCGACCCATCTAAAGATTGTGTTATACTGGTCGCTTACGGCGAAATATCGATAAATGTTGCTACTGTTCAACCCAGAGATGCCGGAACGCTTAATATTTCCGCTACCAATCTGAACATATATTCACCCGCTTCAACTCCGGAGGGAGATATGATCTCCAACATAGAAAACGCAGGGTTCACCGTATGCAAATAAATAAAAATAAATTTTTCCGTATTTTTATAATAACTTTATGGCTGACAGCTCTTTTTGCATGTTCTTCTGAAGACAAAACCGTTTCTGATAGTTTGGACTATGACACAGAAATCAACGATGATGACAAAACAGTTGTAAAAGAGATATCTTTTGAAAAAGAAACACATGTGGATATTGCCACAGGGACCCACCTTGCTTTTCCCGACATTGCCAGACTTCCGGACAACTCTCTTATGGTGGTTTACAGAAAAGGAAGTTCCCACGCCGGAAATGATGGAAAAATTCTTTATCAGAAAGGAAGAGCTGACGGATTGAAATGGGAATCTCCGAAAGTTCTTATAAACGACCCTGATTATGATAGCCGGGACCCTTCTCTTACCGTACTTTCCGACGACAGTTTACTGTTAAACTATTTTAACTATTATTTTGCCGAAAACCCTGTTGAAGAACCCAACATTGTACACTCTTTTGTTTCTGTATCCCATGACGGTGGAACAACATTCAGTGAAGCAATTCAAATTGATCCCGGCAAAATGAAGTACGGAGACAATGCCGTTTTAAACGAAGAAGGTCTTTGGGTGGATAAATCCGGAGAACCTATAACCACAAGAGCCTGCTCAAGTTCTGTTGTTGAAACAAAAAACGGTTTCTTACTTCCCATGTATGGGAAATATGCACTTAATTATAATGATTTCAGTAAAACTCCCAAACCGCCTGTTACACTCTGGCAAAGCAACGATGCAGGTACCACATGGAGCAGCCGAGAAATACTTCCTGACAGATACGAACATCTGTGGCTTCAAGAACCTGCATTACTTGCTCTTGACGAAAACAGAATGATTCTCCAACTTCGCACTGCGAATTCTGTTTCTCCCTCCGGAAAAGGAAATATGCTGCAGTCAGTATCCAATGACGGAGGAGAAAGCTGGAACGAATACGAAGATATGGGTTTTATAGCTCATGCTCCTGACCTCAAAGAACTTTCCAACGGAGTTGTTATATCTGCTTTCAGATGGCTTGACTGGACAACTCAGGTCAACAGAGAAGCTGTTGCTTTTATTTATTCATATGACAAAGGTGAAAAATGGTCGGATATTGTAGAGATTATGGACTGCGGAAAAGCTGAATGCGGTTATCCGGGAATGGTACAACTCGACGAAGAAACACTGCTTATTGTCTACTATCTTCCCGGAGGAAAAGGAATTCGTGCAGAAAGATACAAATTCAGTGTTACTTACAAAAACCGATAAAAAAGAGACACTGGATACAATACGAGATAAAATTTACCAGATCAGACAATTCAGGTTAATATATCACATAAATTTTTTGAAAAAACCGAGAATCCCCTGTGCCCACGGAACAGTATGGGAAGTTCCGGCATCAGTTGAAAGTTCATTTTTGTGATCCAGATACCACTGATAAGAACGGATCAGAGCATCCTTGGTGCTGTACTGAGGCTGCCAGTCCAGTTTGTTTTTGAGCTTTTCCACCGACACAAAACTATCTTTGTGTGCTGTTCCGTAAACCCACTTATAAAGAGGTGAAAGTTTCAGTTTTTCAAAAAGCATCAGAGCAGGAATAACCAGCCAGACAGGGGTATGCATAACACGGCTTCCACTTTTTGCGTACTCACAAAGAGCTCCCACATCTTCATTGACTGTCTGATATTTATCAGCACCGGCGTTAAAAGTGTCGTTGGCAGCATCATCTTCTCTGACGAGACATTTGTAGCAGGCATCTGCGAGGTCGTCCACTTCAAAAAGCTGATATCTGTTTTTCCCGTTACCTATGACAGGTATTTTTCTTCCCTCTTCAACCCAATTATAAAGAATCTGAAAAACACCGAGACGGTGAGTGCCTATGAATGTTTTTGGCCTGACAGTGGATATATAAAGACCTCTGTCTCTAAATTCATTGCAGAGTTTTTCAGCTTTAATTTTTGACTCGCCATAAGGTCCCACCCCTATCATCTTATCATCTTCGTAAAGCGGATGATGGTCAGGAACTCCGTAAACAGCCGTTGAAGATATAAAAACAAATCGTTTTGTACCGTATTTTTCAGCCAGTTCAAGAACATTTTTCGTTCCATCAACATTTGTGGAAAAAATCTCCTTTCTTGATTCAAGCGGAAGTGCGGCGGCAGCATGAACAACAACATCCGCCTCACTTATCAGCTTGTCCATCTTTGCGGTATCTCTGACATCACCTCTGATACAAACAACACTGTCGTCATATTCTTTTTCATTGAATTCGGCTATATCAAGAAGAGTAACTTTATCGCCCTTTTCGACACAATATTTCGTCATATGAAGCCCGAAAAATCCGGCTCCGCCCGTTATGAGAATTTTCATCTTTTAACCTCCCAGTTTCAATATGCAAGATAAATAAACATCCCCAGCCACCCGATAATTGTAGTTTGCAGAAATCTGTCTCTCAAAAGAACTTCCGTCGGACTTCCGCTCTTATGAAATACAAAAGTTATCTGAAGATATCTGAAAACACCGAGAATTACAAAAATGACAGACAGATAAACATATTTTGAGTTAAAATGTCTTACAACATCATCACTCAGAGAATACATAATGTAGGAAACTATTATAACCGCAGCCATAATAGATAAAACACTGTTTATGAATTCGATATTATAGCCTCTGACCGAATCTCTGACATCTCTATTTTTTTCAATGAAAAGCATTACATCATCACGCCTTTTTGCCACCGCAAGAAAAAGAGCCAGAAGATATGTCATTATTATTATCCACTGAGATGGCATAACGCCTGAAACACCCGCATAATCTGTACCTGCAAGTATTCTCAATAAAAAACCCGTGGCTATTATAAAAATATCAAGGGGCGGAATATCTTTTAGCACAAAAGAATACAAGAGATTCATTAAAGCATATGCCCCCGTAATATAAAGAAGATTGAAAGAAACAGTCCATGAAATCAGAAAACCGGTCGCCGCAACTGCGATTGATATTATTACAGCAGTCTGTTTTTTTATTATTCCGGCCGCAAGAGGACGATTCTTTTTTTTTGGATGATTTCTATCTTTTTCAATATCTCTTATGTCGTTTACTATATAAACGCCGCTTGAAACAAAACAGAAAGATACAAAAGCATAAAAAGTCTGCTGAAGCAACCCTATATCCAGTATTTTCAAATCAAAAAACAGCGGAAGAAAAACAAAGAAATTTTTTACATATTGATGAACTCTCAGCAACTTGAGATAATGTTTCATAAAACAACCTCCGGGCAAATTATATTGCACATACATTAAAAGTCAATCTCCTTTCAGAGAAGAAATATCAGTCTCCTGTTATTATGCAACTCAATATAGTTGCATAATTTTTTATTTTTAGTTATTGTATGATGATAAAAATTATTGTCAGGAATAACATTTCCTATGATAATCCCTTTTGAACATAATTATCTTCACATATCTGACATAGGAGGAAAATACATACCCACTGTAATAAATGACTATTTTAGAAAAAAAGACACGGGGAGCGGATATTTGCTCTGTGTTAACGAAAAAATCTTTGCTTATGTTTTTTTTGAAGACAGGAAAATCCTTTCAGAGCGTGCTTTCTATTATCCCGGTGGGAACAGAGATTCTGAGATGATTGACTTTAACTATATTCTCTCTTCGAATCGTGTGGATATTTTTCTGAATGAAGTTACCGACAGAGAGATTCTGAATTTTCTTAACGGTTACAATTTATTTATGCACGATATTTTTATCCCCCACAATCTTGCGGATAAAAAGCTTTTGAAAAAACATGTTGAAAAAGATGACTTTAACGGAATTCTTGCTTGCAGACAGGGATATATTGTAAATATGGCGTTTTTCAGAAAAGGCAGCTTTATAAAATTTTCATACTACAACACTGACTCGAGAAGTTTTGCGGAGGAAACAGAAGAGTCATTTTTTTGGAGTTATCTCGAAACATCCGATTTTGCTCAGCCTGTTTTCATAGTCAAAAATCTTAATCATGTAAACTCAAGATCTTCTGGATTCAATCCGGGACGCTGGTTAAAAGATAAAGACATAATATTAAAAGATCTCATGATCTATATCGATGTTTTTACGGTCATAATGGGACAACTAAGAGATTCAGTAGAAGAAAAACGCCTGCATGCAGCTCTTACAGGAACAATTTCAAAGCTTCGTGCAAAATACCAACCCCTTTATAAAGAGTTGCTTGTTTCTCATGACAATACTGTAAACTGGCAGAAAATACTTATGGACAGAAATTTCATCCCTCTTGAATTCCGATTTTCTGAATACCATCTTTATCTTGATGAAATACTTAAAAAACTTCTCATAGTAGTTCTGAAATTTGAGCAACACATAGACATCAAAGATATGCTTGACAGCATAGGAAAATATATAGCACTTTACGATTACAAGGAAACTGAAATAAGGCAATCTGTCAGGCGTATTGAAAAAATATTAGGGAATTGTTTACATTTAAAAGGATGAAAACATGGCACTGAAAATTATAATAGAAAACGATCAGAATGAACTTTTTCCCCACGAAAATGACGGAAACCTGGTAACTTTCGGAAGAGCCGCATCCAACGACATTGTTCTTGAAGAAAGGAACATCTCTCGACATCATTTTCAGTTGGAACTTGTTGAAAACAGAATAATCATCGAAGATATGGACAGCTATAATGCCACTTATGTTAACGATACAAAAGTAGCCAAGCCCACAGAAATTTATGTAGGAGATATAATTTCGGTGGGAGATTATAAAATATATCTTGAACAGGACAAGGATGATAAATTAAAAACAACCAAATCCATAACAATGGAGGAGGAAATTGCCGAAGAAGACCTCATGCTCGCCACAACAGGACTCATAGGCGGCAGGAATTTCATGCTCAAAGGAGCCGAAACTGTTATCGGCTCCCATGCGGGAGCAGATATATTTCTGCCGGATATGCCGGAGGTTTTGGCTAAGATAATCTTTGATGGAAATATAAGACTTTTAATCGGGGTGGAAAATGAAAACATATCGATAAATGTAAATGATATGGTCGTAGATTCCATAGACTTAAGAAGCGGAGACATCGTAGAATTTGATAAATACAAATTTGAATTTATAGAAAAAGGTAACGAATACAACTCCTTCCCATTTCTTTTAAAAGCACAGGAGGAGCGTAAAAACCAGCTTCTTAAGGACATTGACGAAAAGAAAATTCAGTCGCTTCATTCAAAGGATGATGAAGAGGAAAACACAGAAATCACATCACAGATACAGCATAAAAAAGGTTTTTTAAAAGAAAATAAAGCTCTGAAAATAATTATAATAGTTCTTGCCGTCGCAATAATGATAACTGTTGCCGTTGTAGGGTTGGCTTTTTCAATGAACAACGAAAACGCTCCGGAAAATGAATCGCTTTATGAGGACGACATCCATGAGTAAAAACTTTCTTTGCCCGGGGTTCTGGGATGGTGACAATTATAAAATTATTGACCAGACTTTACTGCCGGAATCAACTTTGTACTGCAAATTTGAAACATGCGAAGAAGTGGCTGAGGCAATAAAATTTATGCGGCTTCGGGGTGCACCTCTGATTGGAGCAGCTGCATCATCGGGACTGGCTCTTTCCGTAAAAAAAAGCTCTTTTTCAAATTTGAAGGAAAACTTTGAAAAAGCTGCTGAACTTCTCGCCTCCACAAGACCCACTGCTGTGAACCTTTTCACTGTAATAAAAGAAACAGCCACTTTATTTTATGACAACTATAAAAAAAATCTCACCCCGGAAAAGATGTTCAGAAAACTAAAAAATTTTTCTATAAGTATCCATGAACGGGATATAAAGCGAAATCATAAAATGGGAAAATACGGAGCAGAATACACAGGAAGAATTTTTGGAGAAAAAAAACTTTCCGTTATAACACATTGCAATGCCGGAGCACTTGCAACATGCGGTTACGGCACAGCTCTCGGAGTTATAAGAGCACTTCATGAAAAAAACAAAATAAAAATGGTCTGGGTGGATGAAACAAGACCTCTGCTTCAGGGAAGTCGTCTTACTGCTTACGAACTTGAAAAAGAGGATATCCCTTTTACAGTAATAACCGACAGTGCCGCTTCTCATGTTATGTACGAAAAAAGAGCCGATTTTATTATAACCGGAGCTGACCGGGTTGCCGCAAATGGA
>JAWOGE010000159.1:0-2966 GCA_046497165.1 bacterium
TTTCTATGGAACCGAGATTGCAGGCTTTGTCAAACAACTCTTTAGCACGGGAAACATCTTTTTCATAGTTTCCGAGGCCTTTTGCATAAAGTTCCGCAAGACCTCTGCACCCGTTACCATGTTCGTTTTTACATAAACGCTCAAAGAGTTTTCCGGCACTTGAAATATCTTTAAAAATACCCATCTTCCCTTCAAGGCGAGCCTCCGCAATGGTTACACAAGCCGGAAGATAATCACCTTTACAGGCTTTTCTGTAAAGTTTATAAGCTTTTATGTTTTCAGGATTTCTTGAATCCCCACTCCTCCACAGAGAAGCAGCCTCTGCACAGGCTTCATAATGATTTTCTTCACACGCTTTTTCAAAATATTTACGGGCTTTCTCTTTTTCACCGGAAGCTCGAAGAGAGTTTCCTTTTTCAAACTTTTCGGTAGGTGTGGATGCACAACCGGCAAAAAGAACAGATAAAAAAATTGTCAGCATTAGTTTTTTCATATTACCTTCTCCTTCGCTGTATATATCAACTGGAAATACCATAATAGAATTTTCTCAGCAGGTCAATTATTTTTCTGAAAATCAACCTGTTCAAGTCAAAGTTCAGGTTTGCCTGAACCGTCCGACCCTCTCATTGAAAAATGAAAAAGTCTTCTTTTCATACTGAAGCCGTTGAGAAAAACTCGTTTTAATAGAGTTTTTCAGGCTGATAATCTTCGGGTGAACCTCAGATTTTGTGTAACTCTTCTTAATCAGAATTCTTTCCCATGTTTTTTGACTTAGAATCGAACGATTAAGGTTCAAGTATAGCTTTTATTGTCAATGATTCGGGGTTGTCTGTGAATTTACGGGCGGCATCGAAATCTTTTTCTTCGATGCAGTGAAAAAAACTTTTTGTAAGTTCAAATTTTTCAGATGATATATCCACAAGACGCGGGACTATTTTGTGGTTGCTGTCTTCGAGATCACTTAGATAAAGCGGTTTAACGCTGTCTTTTTCAACAAGAGCTATACAGGCGGTTTTTCCTGAGTCAAAAAGTGATTTTACAGCTTCTCCGAGAGATGTGCAGTATTCCCGGTCAAAAGCGTTTGGAGTTACACATCTTATGCCGTATCCTATTTCAACAGGCCGGCTTTTAACTTTAAGATCTATTTCTGACAATCTTTTTTGAAGAGCAAAGTTGAAAATATGAGCTTTGCTGACAACTCCGAGTTCAGGATGACCGTGTTCGTCGTATGTAAAATTCACTCCGCTGTTTTCCAGCTCTTTTTCACCGAAAAGATGAAACATCCCTTCACTCACCATAATCGCACCGTAATTCAGACCGAGTATTTTTCTTTTTATGATGGAAGAGATCATAAGATCCACCACTTTTTTAAAAGTAGGTTCGGTATTTTCAAACATTTCCGGAATTATAATCATGGGATAATGATTTGCTGTTCCCATGCCCATGGCGAGGTGACCGGCTTCTCTTCCCATTGCAGAGACCACAAACCATGAGTCAGATGTTCTGGCATCAGCCAACACGGTTCCGGCAATGCGTGCTCCCGTCTCCCTCGCTGTTTCATATCCGAAAGTGGGAATCCCGGCCGGAAGAGGAAGATCATTATCAATGGTTTTGGGAACATGGATGTTTTTTATTTTGACTTTATTTTCAACAAGAAATTTTGCAAGTCTGTTTGCTGTGGAAGCTGTGTCATCGCCTCCTATTGTAACGAGAAGTACGACATTCTCTTTTTTGAAAAAAGATGTATTGAATTCATCATCAGCGGGTTTGTACCTGCTCATTTTTAGAATACTTCCACCTTTGTCATATATGTTTTCTGCCGTTGTATAGTCAAGTTCAGTAAAATCAACTGATTCGGAAAACAGAGTGGAAAATCCCCGGTTGACCCCGAGTACTCTGTAATCTTCGGAAAGAAAAGATTTGGTTACAGAACTGATTACAGTGTTTATTCCCGGAGCAGGACCTCCGCTGCAGAGAATGGCCACTGACTTTTTTTTCTGTGAATTCATGGATGCCTCCTTAATTTATTATAAAAAATCTGTTTGATTATAACAGCAGTACATATTTAAATCAAAAGTTTTTATAAAATGAGCTTGTTCTGAGAAGCCACCTTTTCAGTACGGACTCATAAAATACAAAGAAAATACATTCAGAACACATTCAGAAGACAATTGAAGATATAATTACAGCTGTGGTTAATTTTAAAAGGTGGTATTAATATGGGAATGAGAATAAAAAGTATAGGTTCCTATCTCCCTGAAAAAGTGGTTGACAACAGTTTCTTTTCTGAAAATAAAGAGAGTTACAATGAAAAACTTCATGATTGTTTTCAGGGAATTGAAAGCAGACATCACTCTTCTGACCAGGAAACAGCACTTTCAATGGCTGTTGCTGCTTCTATGGATGCGTTGAAAAACGGAGATGTTGATTCTCGTGAAATAGATATGATACTTGTAAATCATCATGCATCCATGCGACTTATACCGCATGACGGATATCTTCTTGGAAAGGAGCTGAATTGCAGAGAAAATATATATTGCATAAATCATTCAACTTCCTGTGCGTCATTTGTTTCAATGCTGAACACAGCACATGCCTACATAAAAAGTGGAAAATGTAAAAAAATACTTTTAAGCTGTTCTTATGACTGGGTGAATACTGGTGTTGATAAAAAAAAGGATTACAGTAACTTAGGAGACGGTGCCGGAGCTGTTATTGTTGAATACGCTTCAGAGGATTCTTTCGTGGCATCTCGTGAAGAAGTGTTCTATGATTACAATCGTTTTATTTCAATAGATAATGCACAGCGCAGTGGAAAGAAAGAGCATGTGTACTTCGGAAGTGGTGAAAATCTCGGTCTTGAATGTATTCTTGTGGGAGCGGATTCAGCAAACAATCTCATGAAAACAGCATGTTATCAGATCACGTAGTCATACGAGCCTGTTGAGCTGATAATTATATCAGCC
>JAWOGE010000160.1:0-5190 GCA_046497165.1 bacterium
TTCGGGATGAAGAGGCCGGAGAAAATTGCGAAAATGGCGGTGTTCGGGTTCAGACCGGACTTGATAAAAACATGAACGGTGTTTTTGAAAACGGTGAGGAGATATGTGACGGGCTTGATAACGATTGTGATGGCGACATTGACGAGGATATTGATGAATTTGCTCCGCTTTGTGACAATCAGACAGGTATTTGTGAGGGTGCAGTCAAGATCTGTGGTGGCAAAGACGGATGGCTGGACTGCTCTTTCAATGAATATAAGAACAACCACTCCGCTTATCAGGAAGGAGAGGAAACACTTTGTGACGGACTGGACAACAACTGTGACGGAACTGTGGACGATGTGGATGCCTATGCTCCTTCATGTGAAAAACAGATGGGGGTTTGCTTCGGAGCAAAAAAAGTGTGTGAAGGAGAATCGGGCTGGGCAGATTGCGGACCGGAGGAATATCTCGCCAACAATCCTGCTTATCAGGTTGAAGAAACTCTCTGTGACGGGCTTGATAATGATTGTGACGGAGATACGGACGAGACTTTTGCCGCACAGCTTTATCAGGTATGTTTCGAAGGGGAGGGTGTCTGTACCCAATCCGGAATAATGGTGTGCTCTGAAGACGGAACAGGTGTCGAGTGCAATGCAGAGCCGCCGGATCCTCCTGAAAATCCTGAGATTACATGTGATAATCTGGATAATAATTGTGACGGAGAAATAGACGAACCTTTTGTAAGAGAAGGAGGTGTCTGTTCCAACACAATAGGTTGTGAACCCGGTGATGAAAATTGTTGTAAAAACGATGTCTGTTATAAAGGTGAGGGAGTTTGTCAAAGTGAAGGGATTTATGTCTGTGACGGAAACGGAGTTAAATGTAATGCAACGGAAGGTTCTCCCGAGCCTGAAATGTGTGACGGTGCCGACAATAATTGTGATGGCAGAGTTGACGAGAACTGGACAACTATAGACGAAGGCGGCGAGTGTGATCCCGATACCGGAAACTGTAAAAATCAGATATGCTATGCCGGGCTGGGAGTCTGCAGGCGTGCAGGTATTTTTGTCTGTGATCCTGAAAATCCTTCTGAAGTCATTTGCAATGCAGTTCCGGGAATGCCTGAAGAGCATCCTGACGAAACTATTTGTGATTACAGGGATAACAACTGTGACGGTCAAATAGATGAAGGATTATACGAACTCGACACATCCTGTGGAAATTGTGAAACCGACTGCACGGAGATATATGACAGAGATAACGCTTACGGTGTCTGTGATTCAAGCGTAGAACCTACTTGTGTCATGGAGTGTGAAAGTGATTATTATGACCTCAACGGTGTCCCTGATGATGGTTGTGAATTTCATCTGGATTCTGATGCTGTTTATGTCTCTTCATCGAACGGAATTGATGATTTAGGTTGTGGTTACGGCCCGGTTTCAACCGGATACTATCCTTGTAAAAGTATAGGCCATGCTCTTGACAGAGCGGTGGATGAAAGCAGAACAGTTTTGATTGTGGCAGACGGACTTTATGAAGAATCTCCGGAAATTGTCAACGGAATTGATGTCTTAGGCGGATATCGAAGCGACACATGGGAACGGCATCTCTCTTCCTCCACTACATTGCTCAGAGGAACAGACACAATTGACGGACATCCTTACACTCTGAAAGCGGAGAACATAGTTTCAGAGACTACTGTAAGCGGCTTCATAATTTATGGTCCCAATGCTGTGGAAGCAGGAAAAAACAGTTATGCTGTTTATGTTGTCGACACAGGAGATTCTCTTGTTATTTCAGACAACACAATATATGCCGGAACCGCTTCTTCAGGACAGAATGGATCGGACGGAGAACAGGGAGCTTCCGGAGAGGATGGAGACGGTGCCGTAGGAGACGATGATGACTCTTACAACGGTATTATTGATGTGGGAAACTGCGACAGTTCATACGACAGACAGTATTCAAACGGTGGAATCAATCCTCAATGTGCTTCAGAAACAGCCGGTGGTCGTGGCGGTGGCAATCACTGTACACCCGATCATAACACCAGAAACAGTACCAATAACGGTGCTGACGGGGAAGGTAGTTCTGCAGGCGGCGGCGGTTTGTCAGGAATGGATGGATATATGTCCGGCTCAACATGTTATCTGCCGGGTGAATCCATGACGGGAAGTTCCGGTGAAAATGGTGGAGACGGTAATAATGGAATTGGAGGAGACGGATGTCCCGTTAATGATGGAGATATAATCGGCGGACACTGGGTTGGTGAATCCGGAGAAGATGGAAGTTCCGGTGAAAATGGATCCGGCGGCGGCGGCGGAGGTGCCGGCGGTGGCGGTGACGGTAGAAATGGCCTGGAAGATCGTTTTGGAGCTCACGGCGGCGGCGGCGGTGCCGGTGGTTGCGGCGGCAGTGCCGGAACAGGAGGTGTCGGTGGAGGAAGCAGTTTTGCTATTTTTATTATTCAAGGAGCTGCTGCCACTCTTCCGCAGATAGATAATAATTTAATATTTCTCGGAACAGGCGGTGACGGTGGAAACGGTGGAAATGGAGCTGCAGGTGGAAATGGTGGAAAAGGAGGCAGCGGAGGTCGTTGTACAGGGAACTGCTGGTGCTTTAAAAGTGCAGGAAAAGGCGGTGAAGGTGGAAACGGAGGTCACGGCGGAGGTGCCGGCGGTGGCTGTGGTGGAAATGCTTTTGGAATATATTCAAGTGGTTCTGAAACATCTGATTATGAATCGGAAAATAATTTTTCCGGCGGCATTTCCGGTGAAGGAGGCTCAGGAGGAGCTTCTTATGGAAATCCCGGGAATAAAGGTGTCGATGGAACTGTTGGTAATGTTAGATACGAAATTTGAAAATGATATTTAAAAAGGATTTGAAAAATGGATTGTTCTTGCTCTCAGATTGCTGAAAATCTGTTTGATTACAAAAGCTTGAAAAACAGTACCGGACTTTCAGATGATTTTTTGAAAGATACTATGCTGAGAGATTTTCTTGTTAACTCCAGACGGCAATGCAGAGTTCTTGAAAAAAATATAAATGAAAAAAATACCAGAGCCATAGAAAAGTCTGCTCACAAACTCAAAGGTTATCTGGCAACTCTTCACATGACTTCTACAGCTGAAATGCTCGGAGATATAACAGAAAATGCCGATGATATCAATGCTGTGAACAAGATGTTTGATGAGGTTTCCATACAACTGAATACAATCCGAAAATATGTTTCTTTTATGCTGAAAAAATATGAAGAAAATTCATAACGCATAATTTCATGAAAAACTTCATGTTCCGAATTGTTTTGAAAAGAGTGAGATATATGCTGTTTTTAGGATATCGGGATTTTTATTTGATTTTTTTGTCATGATTGGATAAAACTATAATGTGTGCTTGTTTAAATCACGAAATATTCCTACGGAGGAAAAAATGAAAAAATTGTGTTTTATGATTCTTATTGTCACCACATTGTTCTTCGGCTGTGAAGATAAAAAAGAAAATACTCTTCTGGAAAAAATGAAAAAGACTGCCGAACGGAACAAAGAGATTAAAAAGAAGCTTGAGGAAGAAAAAGAAGTTGCTAAAAAACCGACCATGGAGGAAATTGCCGAACAACCTCTTCCCCCCATTGTTAAGGCTGCTGCCGAAGGAGATCTTGCCCAAGTCAAAAATCTTATAAAAGAAAGCGGCAGTAAAAACAAACGCGACCATCGCAACAGAACCCCTCTTTACATGGCTTCTGAAAACGGGAGATTTGATGTTGTGAAATATCTGGTTGAAAAAAACGCCAGCATATCTTCATCCCGTGAAGATGGTGACACACCGATTATGGCCGCTGCCCGTAACGGACATGAAGACATTGTAAAATTTCTGGTGGAAAACGATGCCGATGTTAACGCTACCAATAATTTCGGTCGTACAGTTCTAATGGCGGCTGCTCAGGGAGGAGATAAAGACATAATCTCTTTTCTTCTTTCTAAAAAAGCGGAACTCAACGCCAGAGACAAATATGGCAAATCCGCACTTATATTTGCAATGGAATATGATCATATGGAGATCGCTAAATGGTTACTTGACAAAGGAGCTGAAGTATGGAAAGAGAAGCCCAAAAAAGCACGGAAGCCTCTGACGCTTAAAATAGATGGTGAACCTGTCAAAAAAAATGAGCATATTCTTGAAGAAATTGAAAAGGAAAAATTTGAATTCCGACCTAAAACTGAACTTTTTTATGCAGTGGAGGCCGGAGATCTGGATCTTGTGAAACGACTTGTTGCAAAAGGATCCCCTGTTACTGTTACAGATATAGAGCGTGAGCGGGAAATTATCATATATCCGCAGAGTAACGGTGAAGATGAAAATCATGAAAAGCTTTTTGAAAGAGCTGTGGAACGCACCGCCTATGATCGTGATAGAAAAAACCTGTTGATGTATGCCGCTGAAAAAGCATACCTTGATATTATCAAGTTTCTTGTTAAAAAAGGTGCCCGTCTTGAGGAAACCGACGGGGAAACCGTAAGAGGCCCGCTTTTTTATGTTGCAACAGCTGAAAAAGGAGATGAGGAATTTGAAAAACGCCTTGCTGAAACTGCAGCATGGATAATTGAAAAAGGGAAAGAAACCTGGAAAAAGAAAGAAGCTCTTTCTCAGGAGGAGATAGATAAACGCCGTGCAGAGCACAAAAATGCTGCATGGTATGACAGAAACTGGCAAAAACTCAGACATAAAATCGTTGAGCAACCCAAAGTAAACATAGAAGATCAGGACTGGGAAGGCTGGACAGTTCTTACACTTGCAGCTAAGAACGGGCACTATCATCTTGTGAAAACACTTATTGAAAAAGGTGTTATGATTAATAGAAAAGAGCGAAAATTCGGGCGTACCGCACTTATTTATTCCCGTGTAAATGAATTTCCTAGAATAGAGAAACTGCTTAAAAAACATGGAGCTATGGAAGGCATAGATTTCGATGCCGAAGAACTTGAAAAACAAAAACAGAAGCAGAAAAAGAGTGAAAAATAAAAACAGCTTTTTGTATTCCTTGTAAAACCTGAATCGAACGATCCAGGGTAAAATATTCGTTTTATCTTGAATTTATGTTATTTATCGGCTATCATCTACTGAATGGAGTATTTGGGGTTTTTATGCTGCAGTGTTTCCTATCTGTTGTTTTTGTAGCTGTCAGCAGGAAAATGTTATAATGAATTTGGG
>JAWOGE010000245.1:0-4753 GCA_046497165.1 bacterium
CATCTGCCGGGACAGGGTTAAAAAGGAAGATGTTTTAAAAGTTATGAAAAAAGTCAGGTCTGATTTTATAAAGGTCTACCATGAGGAAAAACGCACAATGCTCACTGAAGAGAGAATAGAACTTATAGCGGATTATCTTGATGTTTCTGTTTCAAAAGCGGAAAAAAACAAACTTGAATCCTATTTCAGTAAAGTTTCTTTACATAGGCCGCCTCCTCTGGTAAATGGTGTCTCGGAATTTATACGCACAGTGAAAAGAAAAGGGGTTCCTCTTGTAATGATATCGGATACGGGATACACCAAAGGTTGTCATATGCGAAAATTGCTTAAAATGCATAACATAGCAGATTACTTTGATTTTTTTGTATTCTCGGATGAAACACATTCGGCAAAGCCAGCTGTTTCCAACTTCAGGATTGTTGAGAAAAACTTCAGAGAGATTCCCCCTGAAAAGATGATTCACATAGGTGATAACCCCGAAACTGACATAAAAGGTGGCGAGTTTGCCGGATGGGAAACCATTCTTTTCAGAAGAAAAGGGGATATTCCGAAATCTTTTTCCGGGCGGGCGGTAACATCCTACAAAACGCTCACTTCAATAATCGAAAACAGTAAATCCAGTTTAAAAAAACAGGAGAAAGCATGAAAACTCAAAAATGGTCAGTAGACAGAGTAAGGCGTACATTTCTTGAATATTTCAAAAAAAGAGGACACACCGAAGTGAAAAGTTCTCCTCTGCTTCCGGCTGAAGACCGGACGCTGCTTTTTGCCAACGCCGGTATGAATCAATTTAAAAATATATTTACAGGCGATGAAAAACGAAGCTATACTAAAGCGTGCAGTGCCCAGAAATGTGTAAGAGCAGGCGGGAAACACAACGATCTTGAAAATGTGGGGTTTACGGCCCGTCATCATACTTTTTTTGAGATGCTCGGAAACTTTTCTTTCGGAGATTATTTCAAAAAAGAGGCCGTATTTTATGCCTGGGAACTTCTTACGGAAGTTTTCGAACTGGACACAGAAAAACTTTATGTCACAGTATACAAAGATGATGATGAAGCATATGAACTTTGGAAAAATGAAACAGATTTCCCTTCCGAAAAAATATTCCGCCTCGGAGACAGGGATAATTTTTGGGCCATGGGTGAAACCGGACCTTGCGGACCCTGTTCTGAAATACATTACGACCTCGGAGAATCTTCTGTGCAAAACAATGAGAGCTCTTTTGTAAAAAATAGCAGGGGACAGATGGAGCCTGATTGGGACTGTGGCCGTTTTGTTGAGATATGGAATCTGGTTTTCATGCAGTTCAGCAGAGATTCCGGGGGAAATCTAACGCCACTTCCCAGTCCCAGTGTGGATACCGGGATGGGGCTTGAACGCATGACTTCCGTGTTGAATGGACTCAATTCAAACTACCGGATCGGTATTTTCAGAAAAATAAAAGATTTCATTTCAGAACTTTCCGAAGTAAAAGAAAACAGTGAAAACAAAGCGAGTTTCAATGTGATTGCGGATCATGCAAGAGCAACTTCCTTTTTAATAGCGGATTCAATAACCCCTTCCAACGAAGGTAGAGGCTATGTTCTTCGTAGAATTATGCGAAGAGCCATTCGTCACGGGCATGAAATAGGATTCAGAAAGCAGTTCTTTGTACATGTCTGTGATAAAGTCATTGAACTCATGGGAGAAGCATATCCGGAACTTTGTAAACAGAAAAATCTCATAAAAAATATTACTGTAGACGAGGAGCAGCGTTTTGGAAAAACATTGGAAAAGGGACTTTCCCTGCTTTCGGATGAAATAAGAGAGCTCAGAAAGAAAAAATCGGACACACTTTCCGGAGAGGTTGTTTTCACCCTTTATGATACTTACGGATTTCCTCCTGATCTCACACTTACCATACTGGAGGAGGAAAATCTTTGTTATGACAGAAAAGAGTTCGAAAACGCAATGGAAAAACAGAGGGAAAGAGGAAGGCAGAGCTGGATGGATTCGGAAGGAAGTGAAAAAAAAGCCTTGGAATATCTTAAAAAGCAAAATGTAGAAAATGTGGATTTCAGAGGGTATGAAGCAGGAGAAATTTACGGAAAAGTGGAAGCTCTTTTCACAGATGATTTTACTCCGGTTGAAGAAGGTCTTCATGCAGGTGAAAGCGGTTTCGCAGTGATCTCCCCCACAGTGTTTTATGCGGAATCCGGTGGTCAGACTGCGGATACGGGAACTTTATGGAAAAATAACAACTGTGCGGCGGAGGTCAGAGATTGTCGTAAAGCAGGGGAGTACCATCTTCTTTCTGTGAAAGTATCCCGGACAATTTTAAAAGGAGAGAAACTTCTGCAGATAGTTCATGATGAAAGAAGAGCAGGAATAAAAAGAAATCACAGTGCCACGCATCTTCTTCATCTTTCACTCAAAGAAACCGTCGGGGAACATGCTACCCAGTCCGGTTCTCTTGTGGAAAACAACAGACTTCGTTTTGATTTCAAACATTTCAATGCTTTGACAAAAGATGAGATTCGCGAAATAGAAAAAAGGGTTAACCGGCGTATAATGTCGGACAGTCCTGTAAATACGGTTGTTAAAGATGCTGAAACAGCAAAAAAAGAAGGTGCGGTAGCTCTGTTCGGAGAAAAATACGGGGAAAAGGTTCGTGTTGTTAAAATGGGAGACAGTACGGAGTTGTGCGGAGGCACACATGTTTTGAGAACAGGAGAAATAGGAGCTTTTAAAATAGTTAAAGAGGAGGGCATTGCGGCAGGTGTTCGTCGTATTGAAGCGGTTACAGGCGAGGGAGTTCTTTCTCTTTTCTGGAAATATGAATCGACCCTTGAATCCATGGCTGATTCATTGAAAACAGGCGTCGAGGATGCACCCGCGGCTTTGGAAAAGTTGCGTGAAACTGAAAAACAGCATAGAAAAGAGCTTTTGTCTCTGCGCGAAAAACTCAGTTCCAGAGAAACCGACTCCATGGAACCTGATTTCAGAAAAGATGGTATAAGCATATATGTGGTTGCCACTGAAAAAGGAAGAAAAGAGATTATGACCATGTCCGACAGTATGCGTTCAAAGATAAAAGACGGAGTTTTTATAATTCTGGGTCGCCAGAAAGGGAAGTCGGCACTTGTGGTGTCGATGTCCGGAAAAGCTGAAAAGCTTTTCAATGCGGGAAATATCATAAAAAATATACTCGCGGAATTCGGAGGACGGGGAGGCGGAAGACCGGATATGGCCCAGGGCGGTGCCGACAATATTTCTGAGGATATTTTGAGGAAAAAAGTTCATGAAATTTTCGAAAAATAAAAAAGAATCTCTGCTTCTCGGTATAGATGTGGGCTCTACAACGGTAAAAATGGTTGTTACTGAAGGCAGCGGGAAGATATTGTGGAAAAAATACAGAAGGCATAATGCCCGCCAGCCTGAACTTGTATTTGAATTTCTTAAGGAGATAGAAAAGGATTTTCCCGACCGGGCTTTTGTTCCTTTCATAACCGGAAGCGGTGGTCGTTGTATGGCTTCCCTTATAAATGCACACTACATTCAGGAAGTTAACGCTGTTTCCATAGCTGTTGAAAATCTTTATCGAGATGTTTCTTCCGTAATTGAACTGGGTGGACAGGATGCAAAGGTGATTCTGTGGAAAGGCAGGGGAAAGGGCCAGCGTAGTATTCAGACATTCATGAATGATAAATGTGCCGGAGGAACCGGTGCAACCATAGACAGAATTCTGGAAAAAATCGGACTTTCTCATGAAAAAGCATCAAAAATATCTGTAAATGACCAGACTGTGCATCATATAGCCGCTAAATGCGGCGTATTTGCAGAAACTGATGTTGTAGGACTCATGAAAGCCGGTGTGGAGAAAGAGGATATATTCATATCTCTCTGTACCGCAGTAGTGAAGCAGAATCTTGAAGTTCTTGTAAGGGGAAATATCCTGCGTGACCGGGTTATGCTGCTTGGCGGGCCGCACACTTATATGCCTGCACTTAAAGATATCTGGCGTTCTAAGATTCCGAAAATATGGAAGCTTCACGATTATACACCTGTTGTAAAAGATATTGAAAAAAGTATTTTCGTTCCTTCAGATTCCCAATATTTTGCCGCCATGGGAGCTGTTCTTGTGGGAAGAAAAACCCGGGAACTTTCAAGCGAAAAACTTCTTTCCGTTAACCATATTTACCGGGGCAAAGATGAACTGGAAGATTACATTAAAAGCGGTCGCATAAAACATCTTGAAACTTTTGGTGCGGTAACAGAAGGTCTTGTTAAATCGGAAAAGGAGATTGCGGAATTTTCGAAAAAATACTCAGTTCCCGAATTCTCTCCGCCGAAAATAAAAAGAAACAGTCACATTAAAACTTTTCTCGGAATAGATGGCGGGTCAACAAGTACCAAGCTTATACTTCTCGACAGTGAAGGAACTCCCCTTTATCGTGACTATACGCTCTCTTCCGGAAACCCCATAGATGATCTTCGTGAAATGTTTATGAAAATGAAAAAATGGGGTAAAACAAAGGGACTGACCATAGAATTTCTCGGAACTGCTGTCACAGGTTATGCATCATCCATTCTTAAAACTGCGTTTAATTTTGACAGACAGGTGGTTGAAACGGTTGCTCACATGCGTTCAGCGGTGAGCTGTTACGGAGATATTGATATTATCTGTGATGTGGGAGGGCAGGATATAAAAGTTCTTTTCATGACGACCGGTGTCGTAGAGGATAAAGCCGCTCATCAGGAGCACGACCGC
>JAWOGE010000278.1:0-4771 GCA_046497165.1 bacterium
TCAGAGGAAGTTTGTCTGTTATTATTTTTCGACCTGCTTTTCGATCTCCTTTTTCATCTGAAATGTCCTTAAAAATAACAACGGCCAAAGATGTAAAAGTAATGCCCGTAAAAGCAGTAAAAACACCTGTTCCGCCTGTAACTAAAAAAGGATTTGTCATTCCCCAGGCTGTTATAAAGATAGCTGAAAAAGAGTATCTTTTAAGCTGAAAAGGAGGAACTGAGTAAATTATACCGAGAAAAATAACAAGAAACATAAAAAAAAGAGCGGCACCTTTAAACAGAATGGGAATCATGATAACCGATACAAAAAGAAGAAGAATCAAATATTTTTCAGCATCTTTTTTGTTCAAATCACCCGAAGGGATGGGTCTGTGAGGTTTGTTAAGACTGTCTTCTCCAATATCTGTGACAGAATTTAAAACATAGACAAAATTATAAACCACGAGACTTATGAATATTCCTTTAAAAAAAGCTGAGAAGTCGAGAGCTTTTCCCGCCACAAGATATCCGCCCATCGCGGAAAAAAAAGTTACCGCAGCAACATCTCCGCGATAAAGTCTTGCGTATTTGAAAAAGTTTGTTTTTCTTTTGCTTTTTTCAGATATCAAGACGAGAGCCGTGGGTTTCAGAAGATTTTATGAATATTTTCTTTTTGGCGTTTTTATGTCTGTACATTTCGTTGTCTGCTTTTTGAACGAGTGTTTCCATGGTTTTGTCTTCTCCGGGATAAAATACTGTGTATCCAAGACTTACAGAAAGAGAATAGTCCTTTTCATTTTCTTTGTTTGTATGACGAATGGCTGAAAAAAGTCGCTTTCTTATTTTTGAAATGTTTTCGTTGGAGGACTTTATGGCCATAACAGCAAACTCATCGCCTCCCATACGACCTATTATGTCCGATTTCCTAAAGGTTTCACAAAGTGCATTCGACACTCTCTGAATAGCTTTGTCACCCTCTTCGTGCCCGTAAAAATCGTTTATGGATTTCATATTGTCTATGTCTGCGAAAAAAACGCTCAGTTTGTTGTTATGGCGGTTTGCAAGCTGTAGCTGCCGATCTGAGAGGGATATGAAGCCGCGACGATTGTATATTCCGGTGAGACTGTCCAAAAAAGCTTGTTTTTGAAGGTTGCTGAGCTTTTTATGTCTTTCTATGGCATGATCTATGGAGATATAGAGCCGGTTGAAAGTAAGTGACTCTTTTATTACATAGTCCTGAGCACCTTTTTGAACAGCCTTGAGGGCCATGACTTCGTTGTCCATTCTGGTAAAAACAATAATGGGGATTTCGTTGTATTTTTCGAACATTATATTCATGGTTTCCTCACAGTTTTCAGAATCTGGAAGATCGAGATCCAGAAGAAGAATGTCCATTTCGCTTCTTCTCTCTTCCTGCACAGCACTGTTCAGACTGTTGTAGGATTTAAATGTGAAATTTCGGGGAATATATGCATTTTTACGAGAACTGTCCAGAGACTCGGTTATTCTGGAAATATCAGAAGAGTTATCTTCCACTATTCCTACAGTATAAGACCTGATTTCCATAATTACCCCCACTTTAACAACAAATAAAATTTGCTCCCGTAAAACTATATATTCATAGTTTTTTTATTGCAAGTATTTTTTGAGCCTGTTTGGCATTTTAAACCTAATTCAGAAACAAATAGTTGAGTTGGTTTTATTTGTTTTTGTCAAAAGGTCGGAGTACGAGAATCAATGAAGGTGCAAGAAACATGTCGGCAATCCAGGCAAGAGCAACGGTCATGCTTGAAAGAAGGCCGAAAACAGCTATGTTTTTCATATCAGATCCGCTTACAACGAGATATCCCGCTGAAAGAATTGCGCTTGTAAAAAGAAGTGCCCGTCCGACGCCTCTCATTGTTTCGTAAAGAGCCTTGCGGTTGTTTTTGGTTCTGAGAAATTCCATTCTGTATCTTGTAAAAAGGTGGATGGTGTCGTCAACTGCTATTCCAATTGCTATTGAGGCTATCAGCATAACGGTTGTGTCCAGAGGGATCCCCGCAAACCCCATGAATCCGAGAGTGAAAACTATTGGAAGAATGTTGGGAATCATACTGATAATTCCCACTTTCAGAGAACGAAAAAGCAAAGTCATCATAATGCTTATGACAACAAAAGCCAGAACAAACCCCTTAAGTTGACTGGAGATTATATATGACATAGTCTGTACGGAAAGACGGCTGGTACCTGTTATAGTCATGTCGTATCGGTTCCGGAATTTTTTATCAACATAATTGTTTATGGAAAGAAACAGTGCTTCCATTTTTTCATCAGCCATGTTCGCGGTCCGGACATTTACACGAAGGGATTTGTAATCGTCTGTAATAAACCGGGGAAGATCCCGGCTGCCGGCGGACTCATAAAGAAAAAGAAGTTGTGCTATCTGCTGTCTTGTCTCCGGTATGGTATAGTGCTCGGAATTGTCTTCAAAAAAAGCCATGTGAAGCTCTTTGACCATGTCACTGAGGGATACGCTGTCTTTAACAGAATCCTTCCTTACAACCCATTTTTGGAATTCATCTATGTTACGAAGATGTTCAGGAGATTTAAAATCATCCTCATCTTCGATTTTAAATACAAGCTCAAAAGACGAAGACCCGCCCATGTTCTTATCCACAAAAAGGTAATCCTGTTTAATTTTAAAATTATCCCCGATTTTTTTTATCCAGTTTGTTTCTGCTTTTATGAAAAATATTCCTACAACAGCAACACAAAACAGGAGAGAAAAAAAGGCGATTATTTTACGAGAATGTTTTTCATTGAAATAGGATATCCCATCGAGAAAAGAGTTGCAGAAAATATAAAAGCTTCCTTTTTTATTTTCCGTGTTTTTTTTCGGAAAAATGGAAAGAAAAGAAAGAAGTGCGGGGAGGAAAGAAACGGATAGAAAAAAAGTTATCATGGTTCCCGAAGCTGCTAGAATCCCTGTGTCTCTGACAGGTTTTATGGGAGCAACAGTAAGTGATAAAAACCCTGCGGCAGTAGTTATTGAAGCAAGAAAAACGGGAAAACCCACCATCCCGACAGCATGATCCACGGCTTCTTCTATGGTATCAAATTCGTCGAGTACCATTTTAAACTCGCTCAGAACATGAATGACAGCACAGGTTCCTATGGCGAGAATAAGCGGAGGAACTATGCTTGTGGTTATGTTCATATCGGTAAGAAAGCTCATTATTCCGAAAACCCATATAAGCGATACGGAGACAAGTGAAACAGGAAAAATGACACCGTGTACACTTCTTATGAAAAAAATAAGCAGCAAAATAAGGACTGCCGCGGTAAAAAAAGAATTTCTGAGTGTTTCTTTTCGGGTCAGATTGGCATAAAGGGTGTTGAAAACAGGTTGCCCTACAACATGAATCTTCTCTTTTTCTTTCAGCTCACTGTCAAGTACAGAAAAAATTTTTTCGGTGGCTACGGTTTGCCAATTTTTATTTTCATTATCCCGGGGAGTTTTGAAGTTTAAAGTAATGCCCGACATGGTTTCGTCAGAAGATATAAGACGGTTTCTGTAAAGAGGCCGGGAAAGAAGAGACTGTCTTAATGTTTTCATTTCCTTTTCATTTCCGGGCGGTTTTTCCCGAGGCTTATAAAGCTCTATGGCACTTCCCGTTCCCTTTATGTAATTTACATGTGACAGAGAAGAAACATCCGTATCTGTGTCCTCAATGTAAGGTACTTCAGTTGCAAGACGCTCTGTCAGGGAGTTCACCAATTTGAAATCTTCAACAGAGGCGGGTTTTTTATGATCAATAAGTATATAGGCAAACTGATCAGCCGAAAAAGTATCCAGATAACTGTTATATTCCATAAGGGCAGGGTCGTTTTCCATAAAATACGATTCCATGGAGTTGTCCGTATTTAAGCTTTTTATTCGGAAAAGGGAAAACGCTGTTACAGCTACCACAAAAACAAATACCAACCATCTGTATCTGCGTGCAAAAAAACTCAGAGATCTAAAAAAACGGTATCGTGACGATTCGGCGGAGTTTGTGGTAAAGAAATCCATGTGATCTCTGCTCAAAAAAATCTCCTTAAAATTTGTAAACAGCCTTAATCCATACACTGTCGTTTTTTCGATACTGTCTCAATATATTACTTATGTCATATCCTGACGATGAAACTTCTTTTTTAGGAAATGCGTGAAAAACATCTCCGCCCAAAACAAGGTTCAATCCATCGTATGCAGACCAGTTTATTTTAAATCTGCTGAAAACAGCACGCTGTTGATGTGCGTAATAAGCCTGAGCAGAAAGGGAAAGCTGCTCTCTGAAAAGTGACTTTGAAATAAGCCCTGTTGCCGTGAAAGAATACTGATCGTTCACAAGCTGTTCCTCGTGATTCATAATTATTTCGCTTATGCCTTGAACACTGAAATTCCAGCCTTTTCCAATATCCCAGTCCATACCCGCAAGCCCCTTGAAAATATGATGTTCCGATGTGGTTTCCGGACGATCTTTCAAAGGCAAAAGTATATCCTGATAAGAAAAACTTCTCATAAGATGTTTATTGAAATAAAAAGCATATTCTCCACGAAAAACCAGAGGTCCTGTGGAAAATGAAAAATCGGAACCTGCAAATGAATAACGGCGGTATTCAAAAAGCTCAGAATTTTTAAAAGAGTTTAAATCCAATAAATAATCTTTTTTCATTACCGGCACAAAATCACAGCTAGACTTAGAATTGAAAAGTAATTATTGCCACCCTGAACTAGTTTCAGGGTCTTTTTTTTAGTAAACTTAAAT
>JAWOGE010000243.1:0-9142 GCA_046497165.1 bacterium
TCAAGTGAATTAAAGTGTTTTCAGAAGCTTTATAAAAGTTATTCATACAAGGCACAGTGTTTGCTACAAGATGAAGTGGAGGTTGATATGAAAGTTCTGATGACAATCTGGAACGGAAGAGTTTCCCCGGTATTTGATGTGGCGGGTAAAGCTCTAATTATAGAGACTGCGGGGAATAAAGTCATTTCAGAAAAAACAGTTAATTTCCCTTCTGATACTTTTTTGAGCAAAATTCAATATATGTTAGATGAAAAAATATCTGTTCTTATATGCGGAGCCATCTCAAGACAGGCTGAGCTTTCCGTTTCTTCCGGAGGGACAGATGTTTACTCGTTTATTTCAGGGGAAACAGAAGCAGTACTTGAAGCTTTTTTAGAAAACAGATTGTTTGAAAAGCGTTTTCATATGCCCGGTTGCGGCAGAAAGCACAGATGTCGCAGGCACGGGAGTTTTAATAAGAATAAATAATGGAGGTTATTATGCCAAGAGGAGACAGAACAGGACCTGCAGGTCAGGGAAGAATGACAGGAAGAGGAATGGGTTTTTGTGCGGGATACGATGTTCCCGGTTATGAAAACTGGGGATTTGGTCCCGGAAGAGGTTTCAGAGGTGGTTACGGCCGAGGAATGGGAAGAGGCAGAATGCCAGTGTATTCTGATCAGACATCGGCTCAGTCTTCTTCTGCTGACATCGAAAAAGAGAGAGTTAAAATGGAAACAGAAAGTCTGAAGCAACAGTTGGATTATCTTGCAAAAAAAGTTGAAGAACTTGAGGAGAAAAAATGAAAGTAGCTGTAACAACAACAGGGAAAAACCTTGATGCACCGTTTGAATATCGTTTTGGAAGAGCTCCGGGATTTATAATTTATGACACCGATGAAAAAAGTTTTGAAATTATTGACAACTCTATGAATTTAAAAGCAGCTCAGGGAGCAGGAATTCAGGCAGCAAAAGATATAGTTAAATCAGGAGCGACTGCTTTAATAACAGGACATTGCGGCCCCAAAGCTTTTCAGATTTTAAGTCAGAAAGGTGTTCAGATCTACAATGCGAAAGTAGAAAATGTTGCTGAAGCGGTTGAATTTTTTGTGGAGGGAAAATTAACACCTCTTAAATCTCCGGATGTTGGCGGACGCTGGCGATGAAGATATCTGTGGCATCAGGAAAAGGAGGAACAGGAAAAACAACAGTTTCTCTTGCCATGGCTCTTACTGCACCCGGAAAAGTTTCACTGCTTGATTGTGATGTGGAGGAGCCCAATGGAGATATCTTTCTGAAATTGAAAGATATGGGAGAGGAAAATGTTTGTGTTCCTGTTCCTCAGGTTGATGAAAAAAAATGTGTTTCGTGTGGAAAATGCAGTGAATTCTGCCAGTTTAATGCCATTGTGTTGTTAGATGGTCCTCCCATAATATTTAAAGAACTGTGTCACAGTTGCGGAGGTTGCACAAAAGTATGTCCGGAATCAGCTATATCGGAAAAAAATCACAAAATCGGAACGGTTATATCAGGAAAAAGTAAAAACATAAGTTTTTTTCAGGGAAAAATGGACATAGGTATGGCTATGGCACCGCCGATGATAAAAAAAGTTCTTTCCAAGGCAGATTGTTTTAATTTCAATATTGTTGATTCGCCGCCCGGAACAAGTTGCTCCATGATTTCAGCTGTTAAAGATTCAGATTTTATAATTATTGTTACAGAACCCACACCGTTTGGTTTTAATGATATGAAAATTGCTGTAGAGACAGTGGAAAAACTCTCAGTTGATTTCGGAATTGTAATAAACAGAGCCCATACAGATTATGACGAAATGGAAAAATATTGTGAAAATAAAAAAATAGAAATATTGATGGAAATCCCCGATGATATTAATATTGCAAAAGCATATTCAAACGGAATCCCTTTAACAGAAGCCAGCCCCTGCTATAAAGTAAAATTTGAAAGACTCTGGAAAAAAATAATTGCTGAAATGAGAAAAAAATGAGAGAAATAGTTGTCATAAGCGGAAAAGGCGGAACCGGAAAAACAACAGTGGCGGCATCTTTATCTGTTCTTGCAGAAAATTCAGTTGTTGCAGACTGTGATGTTGACGCGGCAGATCTTTTCATAATAATGAAACCTGAAATTACAAAAAAACATGACTTTTACAGTGGCAAAATGGCAGTTATAAGGAAAGAAAGTTGTATAAGCTGCGGTTTATGTAAAAAACTTTGCAGGTTTAATGCAATTGATTTTAATCAGCAGACAGACTCGTATTTAGTAAAGGAAACAGATTGTGAAGGATGCGGTGTCTGTGTCCGTTTTTGTCCGGAAAAATCAATAAATTTTATCGACAGACTTTGTGGTCAGTGGTATATTTCAAAAACTGAATCTGGAGATTTTGTACATGCAAAACTTGGAATAGGAGCTGAAAATTCCGGAAAACTTGTCACTGTTGTTCGTGAAAATGGAAAAAATATTGCAGAAAAAAACCATGCAGACTATATGATAACAGATGGACCTCCCGGCATAGGATGTCCTGTTATTGCTTCCATCACCGGTGCAGATGCAGTTCTTATAGTAACAGAGCCCACTCTTTCCGGGATGAGCGATATGAAAAGAGTTCTTGAGCTTGCCGGACATTTCAAAATGAAAGCGTTCGTTATTGTAAACAGATGGGATATAAATGCTGAAATTACAAATGAAATTGAAAAACACGCGGAACTCGAGGGAGCTTTTGTTCCGGGAAGAATTTCTTTAAGCCCGGATGTTAATAAAGCTCAGATAGCCGGAAAAACCGTTGTTAAATATTCAGACGGAATGACGGCAAAGGAGTTGAAAAATATCTGGAAAAACATTGTCAACAAGTTTTAGGAGAGAAAAATGAAAGTAGCAATTCCATTGGCAGAAGGTAAACTATCCCCACATTTTGGGCACTGTGAAAAATTTACCGTTTTCAATCTTGATGTGGAAAAAAAAGAGATAAAAAAGAGAGAAGATCTGGTTGCTCCGCCTCACGAACCGGGACTGCTTCCTAAATGGCTGGCAGAAAAAAATGTAAATATGATAATAGCCGGAGGAATGGGGCAACGAGCACAAGCTCTTTTTAAAGCCAAAAATATTGAAGTTGTTATAGGTGCAAATGCACTTACTCCCGAAAAACTGATTGAAAGTTTCATTAGCGGTGAATTGAAGTCGGGTGAAAACTTTTGTAATCATTGAATAAGTTTTCGATTCACTAAAAAACATTTTTTTTATACACAGCTATGGTGATGCTTTCCCTTTCATAAATTCCTGAATCATTGGAAACCGATCTGTTCTTAAACCGCAGAAAGGACTTGACTTCTCTTTTTTTGTTTCTATATAACAAACAGGTTTTGTTTAATAATTAAGAAAGGAGACACCATGGGCAAAAGAAAATTTAAGGCGGAAACCGCCAAAATTCTGGATATTGTAATTAATTCACTTTATTCTCACAGAGAGATATTTCTCAGAGAGCTTATTTCAAATGCAAGCGATGCTCTTGACAAATTGAAATTTCGTTCACTCACCGACTCTGATATTCTTAAAGATGATGAATCACTGAAAATACGGATAGAAAAAGACAGAGAAAAAAAGATACTCACGGTCAAAGACAACGGAATAGGAATGACGCAGGATGAGGTTATTGAAAATATAGGAACTGTAGCACATTCCGGTTCCCGGGATTTTCTTGAAAAACTTAAAGAGGCTGAAAACAAGAAGGATGCGGAAGAACTTATCGGTCAATTCGGAGTGGGATTTTACAGTGTTTTCATGGTTGCAGAAAAAGTTCTTATCGAAACTCGTTCCCCTTACAGTGATAAAGGTGTGAAATGGGTTTCAGAAGGCGACGGTTCCTATACAATTGATGAAATTGACAAAGAGGATAGAGGAACATCCATAACTCTTTACCTTAAAGACGAAATTGTAAAAGAGGAAGACTTTTTGGATCAATACAGTATTCAGGGACTGGTGAAAAAATATTCCGACTACATACGCTATCCGGTGGAAATGGATTTTGAAACGGAAAAACCGGAAGAAAAAGACGATGACGGCAAAGTTGTAAAGGAAAAAGAAACTGTTGTGGAGACAAAGGTTCTTAATTCCATGAAACCTATCTGGCACAGAAGCAAATCTGAAGTTGAAGATGACGAATACAAAGAGTTTTATCGTCACGCGTTCCATGCTTTTGACGAGCCCCTTGATGTTGTTCATATAAAAGGCGAAGGCAAGGTCAATTATACCGCGTTGTTGTTTATTCCGGAAAAAGCCCCCATGGATCTTTATTCTCCTCAATATGAAAGAGGTTTGAAACTTTATTCCAAACAGGTTTTTATAAAAGACAAATGTAAGGAACTTCTTCCCGAATATCTCGGTTTTGTTAAAGGTCTTGTGGACAGTCCTGACTTCAGTCTGAACATAAGCAGAGAGATGCTTCAACATAGCAGACAACTCAATGTAATAGGAAAAAATGTTGAGAAAAAAGTCTTGCGATCTCTGTCCTATATGCTCAAAAATGATCGTGACAAATATATCAGGTTCTGGAAAGAGTTCGGGCGTGTCATAAAAGCCGGGATTTACTCTTCGTTTGGAGCAAACAAAGATAAATTGAAAGATCTTCTTATGTTTAAAAGTACCAAATCTGAAGGTTTTACAACTTTGAAAGAGTATGTTGACCGCATGCCTGAAGATCAAAAAACCATATATTATGGAGCCGGAGATTCTGCGGAAGCCATAAAAAATATGCCTCAGATGGAGGTTCTGAAAGAAAAAGATTATGAAGTTCTTTTCTTCACAGACAAAATAGACGAGTTTGCCGCGTCAGCTCTTTCAGATTACGATGAAAAACAACTTCAGTCAATAACACAGGCCGACCTTGATTTTGCCACTGAAGAGGAGAAAAAGGAGCGCAAGGAGAAGAAAGAAAAACAGGAAAAAGAGTACAAGGGGCTTCTTGAAGCTGTGAAAAAAACTCTCGGTGACCGTATTTCCGATGTTAAAATAAGCGAAAGACTTAAAGAGTCTCCTGTGTGTATTTCAAGCGGCAATGAAAGCATAAGTCTTCATATGGAAAAAGTGATGAAAGAAGCAAACGCCGCTGCCGGAATGCCAATGCAGAAAGTGGATAAGGTTCTTGAGCTCAATCCGGATCATAAAGTCTTCAAAAAAATGAGTGATATATATGAAAAAGACAGTGGCAGCAAAAAGATAGAGACCTATGCAACGGTACTTTACAATCAAGCTTTACTGGTAGAAGGGCTTTCCATCGACAATCCCGGAGAATTTGCAAAAGGTATTTCCGAAGTCCTCGGGGATTGAATATCACGCATAAAGTTTGTAATGATTGACACCGCTCTTTATTTTTCTCAATAATTTCATATGGACATGAGTATGTACAAACTTCCTGCTGAAAAAAACACGACTCTGTAAAAGGCTCTGTGAGTAATCAGATTTTTCTGTTGGGCGGGGTTGTTTTCCGAGACAAGTTTAAACCACAAAAGAAATTGCAGAAAGTGAGCCGACGCAAAAGGAATGAAAAAACTCCCTACCACTGTTCCTGTCATATAAAAAAGAAAAAGGAGCAGAAAAGAGACAACAAAAACAGAGGCACAGAGAATTACAGCTCTACTTCGACCCAGATACACAGCTCCACTGTTGGAGCCTGTCTTTTTATCTGTTTCGTAGTCGATTAATTCATGGTGAAGATGTCCGGCGGAAAATAATATTCCGAGATAAAATGCTGTTGAAAGGGAAGAAACTGAAGGTTGTTTCTCCAGAAAATAGTATCCCAGATGAAATTGAATTAACTGTACAAAAAGATGAATGGATGTTCCTGTAAAAGGTTTGTATTTCCATGAAATGGAATAAAGCATCCACAGCAGAAAAACAGCGAAGGAAGCAACAGCAAGGCTGATGGAAAAACAAAATGATAAAATCAGAGAAATTATAAAAGTCATTAGAGTCATAAAAAGATAAAAGTTTTTACCCACCATGTCAGTTCTGCCGAGGCGTTTGTTAAATCGGTCCTCTTCATAACCGGTAAAGCTGTTGAAAAGCCAGACAGAAAGAATCAGCAGATAAACTGTTATAAAAAACAAAAGAGTCTGCTTGCTTAAAAAATTAGTACCATCTTCCAAGGCATGCACATATCCGGAGATAACAAAGCCGCATATTATAAAAGCTTCTCCGAGACGCATCTGCTTTACGATTGAAATTATTATGTTTTTTTTCATATTTTACTCATCTCTTTCTTTTGTCCGGAGAGAGTATCATAAGTACATTGTATAAAATACGCCTTATAAAATGTATTTTTCTGGGAAGTTTGAAAAAAGTTCTGAAAATTCTGAAGGGTAGATAAAATTTAAAGTATGTGTTTCTTATCATTTTTTTAAGAGGGATACCCGTTATCTCCTCGAAGTAAGATCTATAGACAAAAAAATCTCCGTACATTCCGTCCATTTTGTCGCCGTATTCTCTGACAGCAAGCTTATGGAGTTCGGTATTTATAAATGGAGTGACTTTGAATATACTCATCATATCAAGTGCCGGATCAGCTGCATATTTAAGTGTCAGCCTTATCTCATCTTCGGTTTCTCCGGGAAATCCCGTCATAAAATAAGCCCGCGTAAGAATTCCCAGCGAATGAGCATATCTTATATTTTTCATGGTTTTTTCAATGTTGAGATTTTTACCTATAAGTTTCTGAATACGAGGACTTGCTGTTTCAACAGAGAGGGTGAGATTGTAACAACCGGCCGCTTTCAGAAGGTCGATGTCTCTGAAAGATAAAATATCTCCACGGATGGCATTAGGAAAAGCAAGAGCTATTTTCATGTCGCTGTCTATGATTTTTTTAAGAATATGGTGCATTCGCTGACGCTTCAGATTAAAAATATCGTCAACTATCTGAAACTCTTTTATGCCGTGTTCATTGTAAAGATATTCGATTTCGCTGAAAACATTTTCAGAGCTACGGGGCCTGAACCCTTTGCCGAATATATTGTGACAGTAAATACAGTTGTAAGGACAGGACCTGGAAGTCACTATCTGTATGTAACGATGTTCCTTGAGAATAACATTCATGGGGGCGTGGTAACCGTGATAACAGGGTATTGATATGAGGTTGTAATCAGGAAATGGCAGTTGATTGATATCATCTATAAACGCTCTGTCAGGATTGTTTACAACTTTTTTTCCGTCGTGAAAACTTATTCCGTCTTCTCCGTGAAAATCTGTGTCATTCATAATGTGTCTGACAATTTTTTCCAGTGTTATTTCACCTTCTCCACGGACAATAGCGTCTATTTTGGGAAATTTTTTTAAAATCTCTTCGTAATTGCTGCTCGAAAGAGGTCCGCCGAGAAAAATGAAAGCATCGGGGACCGTTTTTTTTATTTCCCGGAGATAAAGTTTCAGAAAATCACGCTCGAAAGCGAGCAGAGATATACCTATAATATCAGGAGAGTTAGTTTTCACGGCATCTATGAGAGAAGATTTTTTTTTATGAAGTCGCATATCAAAAAAAGATATGGAAATATCATTGCCGAACTTTTTTTTAAGCCATGAAGAAAGAGCCATGATTCCTATAGGAATTTCGACATTTTGATTAGGGTGGATATAGACATAGGGCTTAATAAAAAGTATATTCAACGGGATGATTCCTTTTCGCAGGGAATTTGCGGTTTAAAAATAATATTGGAGCTGTTTTCCTTAACGAGTTTTAAGCATGGACTTTGAAAAAGTTCTTCCGGAGAAATTGTGTCTCTTTTTATGGTCATGTTTTTATGATATACAAGATAATCCAACTGGTTGTTTTTAAGCCATCTTACAGAATCTTCGTCGGGAAGTTTCTCAAGGTGATATTGAAACAGCATTCTCGGTAGCGGGAAGTATCCGTTGACCCCATTGACAGTGTTCATGCCATGGATGGTCTGATAATAAGTGTATATGAGCTCCCTGTTGTATTCAAACAGATTGTCCCATGAATCCACAAACATGCCGAGATTTTTAATTTCGGGTTCCGGCAGATCAGGGTTTTTATGTACAAAATCTTCGGCTTTTTTATAATCTTCGGGCAAAAAATTGTGGTATTCCACTTTTAAAAAAGTTGGAATATCGGCGATAACCGCATCTTTTTTCTTTTCATGTATGAATTCATAGGTTTTTTCAGGATAGGACAGTGGAATATCAAAAGAATGAATGGGAAAAGGAACATTTCCAAAAAAATGCAGTATAAAAACAGCACCTGTGAAATAGGGGGAGATTTTTTTGAATTTCTCTGTTAAATGTTCAAATGTCATGGCTGCAAGAATGGAAAAAGATAGAAGCACTATGAAGTAAGCCCTGGCTGTAACTCTTAAAAAACGAAGAATGGGAATCCATTTGTAGAAAACAATAAGAGGTGACGGCATAAGCTCCTTTGTTCCAAACATAAAATAGGGGCCTATGGCAAGAAGCAGACCCGCAACAATCCAGAGTCCGAAAAGTCCTCTCCATTTTCTGAAACGATAAAGAGCCCATAAAGCTGAGAAAAAAGTCAGAGGTGCTATGAAATTATAATGTCGGACAAAACCCCAGTTCATGGCCGGTGTATTCATTATCCATCCATAAAGTCTGTTCCCGGGAAGTGCAAGCAGCATATCCGGTATACTGAAACTGGTCATTTTTGTTGTATACATGGCTTCGAAAGGTGAGACAAATTGTAGAGACTCCAAAGTGTATATATGATAAAAAACATGGGGTATCGCAATGACAGTACTTATGAAAGCAACAGTCACAAGTGAACGAAAAACTTCAGAAAAGGGAAAATTTTTATATTTCGAGAAAAACAGGATAGTGAGAGCACAAAGAACAGAAGCATAGAGAAAAACATAAAAGGAGAAATAAACTTCCAGACCCAGAATCAAAGCGGATATGAAAATGTCTCTGAATTTGCGGGTGTCGGCCCATCGGAAAAGAAAAAACAGAGAAAGAAAAACCGGAAAATAGAAAAAAATTATGGCATCGTCAATGTGTGCGAAAACCATATTGCTGCAGGAAAAAAGAAACCCGGAAAGTATTCGTGGGATTTTTCCGGAAAGGAATTTTCCCGAAAACAAAAACAGTCCGAAACCATTGAGAGCACATATTAATGTGAGAAGAAA
>JAWOGE010000250.1:0-6113 GCA_046497165.1 bacterium
GGAAAATAGTGTTCATAAACTGTGTCAAGAAGTTTTTGAGGATTGTTTCTATTTTCAGACAGAGATTTTACCAAAGAGATTGTTTCGGATAGTTTTTTATAAAATTTTCGGTTTTTAAAGGCCGAAATATCAGGGTTTTTCGGGTCGGAATGGATGCGGGAGAGTATTTTTGTCGTGGTGACATTTCCAACTCCGGAAACAAGTCTAAGTATTCGACTCCATGATATTTGATCACAGGGATTGGAGGCGGCACGCAGATAAGCCATGCAGTCTTTAACATGCATGCGCTCGTTAAATTTAAGGCCGCCTCTGGTTACAAAGGAGATTCTCTGTTTAAGAAGTTCTGCCTGTATGAAATTTCCGTGATATGAAGAACGGTAAAGAACAGCTATGTTTTTCATCCCATATTTTTTTTCAGACGAATTTATTTTATCTGCAATATATTCAGCTTCTTTTTCAGGGCTGTCAAAAGTTTTTATTTCAGGGATCTCCCCTCTTTTGTGTTCTGAAAAAAGTTTTTTCTTATATCCGGTAACCGAAGATGAAACAATTGCATTGGTAAAATCAAGAATTTCCTGTGTGCTTCTGTAGTTCTGTTCAAGTTTTACAAGTTTTGCGTCGTGCCAGTCTTCATGAAAAAGAAGTATGTTTTCTACGCAGGCTCCCCTGAAACCGTAAATGCTCTGACAGTCATCGCCCACAACCATGATATTTCTATGTTCAGAAGTCATGATGTTCAGAATTTTTTTCTGACATATGTTTGTATCCTGGTATTCGTCCACGAGAACAAAAGAGAACCGCTGTCGGATTTTTTCAAGAAAAAGCTGGTTTGTTTTCAGCTGATCTAAAAAAATCTCAAGAAGATCGTCGTAATCCATGAGGTTGTTGGCCCTTTTATACTTTTCATATTCTAAAGCTGTTTCCTCAAGTTCGTAAAGACAGTTTTCAAGAGAAGGTCTCTCCTCTTTTATTACATCTCCCACAGATTTTTCAAAATTTCTGGCCCGGGAGATATATTTTGCTATTGTATTTTTGCGGGGAAGCACTGATGAAGTGAAATTCTTTTTTTTAAGTATCATTCCTATGAGATCTTTGCTGTCGGTGGTATCAATTATTGAAAAAGATGCAGGAATGCCGATTATTTTTGAATACTGTCGCATCATTAAATTGGCGAAACTGTGAAATGTTCCTGCGGTGAAATCAAAGGAATGGTTTTTGGGAATAATTTTACATACACGATTTTTCATTTCCATGGCTGCTTTTTTTGTAAAAGTGAGAAGAAGAATTTTATGTGCCGGAATACCTTTTTCAAGCATGAAGGCAACACGATTGGTAAGTGTATGGGTTTTTCCGCTGCCGGCCCCTGCTATGACAAGAAGAGGACCTTCTATGGTTGTGATTGCAAGTTTCTGAGCACTGTTCAATTTTTCACGGCAGGATAAAGAGATATCTTCAGGGGAATTGCAGTTGTTTTCCCTTAAAAAATTCTGAGACTCCATTTTATCGATGGATTCTTTTATTCTTCTTATACGCTCCTGTTCTTCCGGAGAGATTTCAGAAACAGGCATGCCCGATGAATAATATTCAGTCATAAAAACTCCTTTTTCAAAATATATCTTCCAGAATCGGTTATCCATTCTGAATACTTTAACATTTCAAGCATACAGCACAGAGATGAGTTTTCAACAAATTTTCAACATGGAAACTGTTTTTGTATAGTTTATAAAAATTAAGGTGTTTTTCAACATTGAAAGCATAGTGAGTATCTCTAACTGCTTTGAAACACTTCATAAAAGAGTTGCACAAAAAATGGTTAATCTGACTTTTCTCTTTAGTTTTCTAAGAGTTGCACTTCTGTTTTTCACAGTAATAAACAACTTTTGTTGAAAACATAAAAAAGAGATCTTTTATGTTTTTCAATGAGAGAGTCGGACGATTCAGGTTCAAGTGATACTGAATTTTTATGAATTAAATTGGAAAAACTTCTAAATACTTCTTTTTTTTAACCGTAGCAAATAGATGTCGGCACGGAAGCTGACAGACAAGGATGTCAAAACAATACTCAGGGAGGAGTATCATGAGTCTTTCAATTAGAACAAATCTTGCTGCTTTGTCAGCACACAAAAATCTTTTTTCAAACACAGGAAACTTATCGAAATCGGTGGAACGGCTTTCGTCGGGACTTCGCATAAACACAGCAGGCGATGACCCTTCAGGACTGGCCATTTCCCAGCGTTTCCTGACACAAATCAAAGGGCTTGAAAAAGCACAACGCAATGCCCAGGATGCTGTGACCTATCTTCAGACAGCTGAATCTTCGCTCAATGAAACACAGAATGTCATGCAGCGTATGAGGGAGCTTTCAATTCAGGCTGCCAACGGAACACTTACCGCAAGTGACAGACAGGAGCTTCAGAAAGAGATTGATCAGCTCAAAGAAGAGGTCAATGTAATTGCCAATTCAACGGAGTTCAACACCAAAAAAATTCTTGACGGCACCGGAAGTGCTCTCTGGAGTGCAAGTAGTGACGATGTCAGTGTAGTTGTAAACGGAAGGGTGCGGGAAGGTAATTATGAGCTCGAAATTGATGCGGAACCGGGAGAAAATCATGTTTTGAAAAGTGACATTTTCAGGATGACGGAAGATGCTCGGGGAGTTCAGAACATGGAACTCAATCCTTCACAGGCGGAACTCTCAAGGACCCTCGATGGAACTACAAATGCGAACTCCGGAATTCTCACTTTCAACTTCGGAACAACTGCAGATTATGAGCTTGCTGTGGATGCCGGTGCGGATGCTTCCGAGATCGCTTCTCTCATTAATGAAGATGATGATCTCAGTGAGTATGTTATTGCCATATCGGAATCTGTGACTTCTTCCAATGATACGCTTAGAATTGTTGCACGCCAACCGGGAGAGGACGGAAACTCCTATTCAGTTACCAGTGACACTGTCAACTGTGGAGGATTTGCTTCCACACCGGCTATTTTTCTTGCCGGCGGAGAAGATTATCCTTCAGGTGTAACTTCGGTTTCACTTCCGGATGGGCTACTAGCTTCCATGGATCGGGATAATCAGTATGAAATTTTTGTGGACAATGAAGTTGCTCTCAATACTGCAGGAGATGCGGCCCATGTTACAGGAACTTATGAGCAGGCAGTAAGTTCTGAAATTACAGCTGCATCAACGGCCGGCGGGCTTGCTGACCATGTTGTTGATTCCTCTTCAGCAGTGGCTACCGCAACCATAACCGCACAGTCGGGTAGCGGATACGCAATTCTCGAAGTAATCCAGGGTGGAACAGTTGACGGTGCCGGAGGCGATGAGATTCTCGCCAGAGTAAGTTTTGACAACGGCAAAACATGGTTCAATACGGGTGATCTTGACACAGGTGCCGCAGTGAGCATTACTGATGGAAGCAATGCCTTTGAGCTTTCTGCTCTTACAGCAGGAGACAGAATAAATAAAGGAGACAAATTGCTTGTGGCTCTCAATGACAGAGATTTCAACAATTCGGCACATGCGGAAATACAGATCGACTCTCCCTTTACCAACGGGATGGGTGATCCTCAGCAGACCGGACCTTCATGGTCTTATGTTTCAGACTCACTTAATAACGAATCTGTTGCCGTGGAAGTAGGTCATATCGACACATCTTCCGGGGATATATCTTTTGGAGAGATTACCGTTGAAATAGATCAGCTTGCATCTGACGGTGTAAGTCCTGATGTGCGTGATGAAGAAAACACCATTCTTTTCGATGTGTCCGGTTCAAGTGGTCCTGCTTACGGATCTACAAAACTGTGGCAGATAGACAGGTTTTATGACAATGAAGGGAATTTTATTCTCGGAGAGTCGGGTAAATCTGTATCTATTTACAATGCTGAAGGTGATTCAACAGATATATATATTGACCCTGAAGATACCATTGAAGGTGTTGCTGATAAAATAGCTGACGCTGTGGGCAGAGAAGAATCACTCGGAGGACTCGGCATGGGAACCGGTGACAGCTCCATAGATCAGCACATAGCCGATTTCGTGACAACAACTACCCCGGAAAGTGATGAAGCTGTCAGAGGAACCATAATAATAAGAAGTCCTAAAATGGGAAGTCGCGGACAACTTTATTTTTCAGCGGAAGAAAATGTTCTCAATGCTCTCAGTCTCGCCACTGTCAAGGAACCCGAGAATAATATAATGAATATAACTGTCCGTGACGCTCACAGTGGTGACTTGATAGGGGAGGAAACCGTAAGTGATTCAACTCTCAAAAGTGTCATATCCGGAGTTGATGTTAAACTCAATCCCAATCTTGACATGGATATATCATGGGATAGCGGAGTTCGTGAATTTGTTTTCGACAGTGCTCCGGGCAGCGTGACCGAGACGGTTCATATTGTGGATAATGCTCAGTCTTTTCAGATAGGTGCCTATAGAGGTCAGACCATGGAAAGTTTTGTGGGAGAGATGACAGCCAACTCACTCGGTATAAACGAAGTTCTTGTTGTTGATCAGGCCCTTGCTCAGAGAAGTATGACAGTACTTGAAGATGCCATTGACAAAGTTTCAAGTGAACGGGCCCGTATAGGAGCACTCATAAACAGACTGGGACATACCATTGACAGAATAAGTGCTCAGAATGAAACTGCAGTTGCAACAAGGTCCAATCTTATGGATGTGGATTTTGCCAAAGAGAGTACTGCGTTTGCCAAAAATCAGCTCCTGACTCAGGCTTCTCAGGCCATGATAGCACAGGCAAACCAGCTTCCTCAGAATCTTCTTTCACTGATAATGTAATAGACCGGAAACTGTTTCTACTTCCCTTCCCGCGGGCTCTTTTCGAGCCCGCATTTTTTTATTCCCGGATATACAGGTTGACTTTGTTTTTGGATAAAGGTAATATCACCTAAGACAATTTGTTTCAATAAAGAGAGGTTTTCATGTATACGGATGCTCATTTCCATATGAATGTTTTTGAAATCGGATTTGCGGACATCGCTGAAAAGATAGAAAAAGGCTCTTATTCGGGACTTGTTTCAACTCATTCAAAAAAAGAGCTGGACAGAGCTCTCGAAATGAAAAAACAGTGGCCGGGTAAATTGTTTGTGTCTGCGGGAATTCTTCCCCTTGACCTGAACAATGAGTTTCTTCCTGAAATCGCTGAGAGTCTACAAAAGGGGGATATAGATGCAATCGGAGAATACGGGTTTGATTTCTTTAAAACTCTTTCAAAAGAAGATTTTGAAAGACAGGAGTTGTTTTTTTCTATCCAGAGTAATCTTGCAATCAGATTTCAATGTCCTGTAGTTCTTCATGTACGCAAAGGAATTCACACTGTTTTTTCACATCTGGAATTTATTAAAAGATGTCAAAGTGTTATATTTCATTCTTTTTCAGGAACTCATGGAGAGATGATCACTTTACTTAATAAAGGTGTAAATGCTTTTTTCAGTTTCGGGAACTCCATTATTAAAGGAAATAAAAAAGCGATATCAGCATGCAAAAGAGTTCCGAAGGGAAGATTACTGCTGGAAACGGATGCACCTTTCCAGCCTTTGAAGGGACGGAAGGTATCAACAGAACGAGATATGCCCGCCATAGTAAGGTGTGCGGCTGAAATAAGGTCTGAAAATGTGGAACTTCTTCAGAAAAATGTGAACAAAACATTTCTGAGGCTTTTTAATAAATGAGAGCGTTTTGAAAAGATACTTGCCATACTGACTTTTCATTATGAAGACCTTTTCTGAACACGCTCTTGAAATAAATTTTGAAATTAAAAAGATTGACAATTATTTGACAATTGTTTTATTATGGCTATGAAAATAGGTGGCTGTCAGAAAAAGAGGGTCTTTTTATGAGAGAACTTTGTCTTTATTCATATTTTTTTATTCTGCTGATTTTATCGGTGTTCGGATTTCACCGTTATTATATTCTCAGACTTTACAGAAAACACAGAAAAGATGTTAAAAAACCGCTCGACAATTTTGATGTATTGCCGGTGGTGACCATTCAGCTGCCTATGTTCAATGAGAAATATGTAGCTGAACGGCTAATAGAGATTGTTTCCCGCATAAAATATCCTTCTGATAAGCTGGAAATACAGGTACTTGAT
>JAWOGE010000349.1:0-3247 GCA_046497165.1 bacterium
GCCAGAGCATATATTGCTGCAGGAGTAGACGGGATAATGATCCACAGCAAAGAGAAGTTTCCTGATGAAATCCTTGAATTTTGCAAAAAATACAAAGAGTTCGATGTAAAAGTTCCTCTTGTTGCAGTTCCTTCAACTTATAACTCAATCTATGAAACCGAACTTAAAAATGCCGGTGTCAGAATAGTTATCTATGCAAACCAGCTTTTAAGAAGTGCGTATCCTGCAATGATCAACACTGCCACCGATATCCTTGAACACGGGAGAGCTTTTGAAGCCGACAGAAACGGTATGCCCATCAAAGAGATATTAACACTCATACCGGAGCAGAAGTGATGATAAGTCCAGAAGAATTCATAACATTTCTGAAAGAAAAAGGAACAGATCTTTTCACAGGCGTTCCTGATTCTACCTTCAAAGGTTTGACAACCTGTCTGAATTTAAAATGTGCCGATTTTATTCATTTATCAGCATCAAACGAGTGTGAGGCAGTCGGTATTGCGGCAGGTTATCATTTATCGACAGGAAAGATTCCGGCAGTCTATATGCAGAATTCCGGTTTTGGAAAAACTGTCAATCCCTATACTTCTCTTGCATCTCAGGATGTTTATTCCATTCCGATGCTGATGATAATAGGCTGGCGTGGCGAACCGGGGAAAAAAGATGAACCTCAGCATAAAATGATGGGTCGTATTACGAAAGATCTGCTGAGAGTTCTTGAAATTGAGAACTGTGAACTTGATGTTGAGAATTGGCAGACTCAGATAAACAGTGCTTTAAACTATTGTAAAGAAAATAGCTGTCCCTTTGCGGTTGTTGTGAAAAGTGGTATGTTTTCAGAGGCTTGTGTTGAAAATAAAAAAGTTGAAAACCAGTTTCCTCTTAGAGAAAAAATTCTTGAAAAGATAGTTGTCTCTGCTCCTCCAAACGCACTTTTTATTTCAACAACAGGAAAAACCAGCAGAGAACTTTTTGAGATGAGAAAAAAATTGAATATGGTTCACAATTCCGATTTTTACACTGTCGGATCTATGGGCTGTGCTTCGTCAATAGGGTTGGGAGTCGCTTTCGGAGATCATGGCCGCCATGTTTGCATTATTGACGGAGATGGTGCCGCTTTAATGCAGATGGGTACTTTTGCCGCTATTGGAAAACATGGGCAGAACCGAAACATCACCCACATAATTGTTGACAATCAGGCACATGAGTCCACTGGAGGTCAGCCCACCTTGTCGTCAAATGTTTCTTTTGAAGGGGTTGCTAAAAACTGTGGATATAAATTTGTCTATTCTGCATCATCAATTGAAGAGGTGGAAAACGCCATTCCTAAATTAACAGAAAACAACGAATTGAAATTGTTTGTAATAAAATCAAAAAAAGGATCAAGACCTGACCTTGGAAGACCAACAACAACTCCTGTCGAAAACAAAATCAATTTTATGGGAAACATAAAAAATGGATAGCTCACTTTACTATGACATATCGGTTCTTGCGGAACTTATCGATGATAAAGCTACTCTTTTCATAACAATGCCCGGAGATATTTTAAATATCGCTGATAAAAAAGGGACGGTAAGAAAGATCATCAATGACATGAACCTTGAACATCTGACATATTCGGGTTCCGCACTTCCGGTCGAAGATGTTCAAAGTTTGTATGATGCTGTCAAAGAAAAAGAGTTTTCAAGCATTGTTGCCGTTGGTGGCGGAACGATCATGGATATTGCAAAAATAATAGGGGTTGCTCTTTCTAATAAGCTTAAAAAGATAGAGCAGATACTTGAGGATCCAAATGGTTTTTCAAATGAAAAAAGATTTGTTTTTGTTCCCACAACTTGCGGAACAGGAAGCGAAGCTACTCATTTTGCAGTTGTATATAAAGATGGCAGAAAACATTCTGTTGCAAATGACACAATAAAGGCTCAATCTGTAATTCTTGACCACACTCTTCTTCTCAATCTGCCTGAAAATATCAGGAATGCAACAGTTCTTGATGCTCTTTCTCAGGCGATTGAATCAATGTGGGCAAAAAACAGTACCGATGAATCAAAAGATTATTCAAAAGAGGCATTGAAATTGATCCTGAAAGGTATTGAATCGGAAGAATTGATCGAAAAATTACAGTTTTTTCAAAAAGGAAGCTACCTTGCAGGCAAAGCCATAAATATTTCAAAAACAACACTTCCTCACGCAATTTCCTATCCGTTGACTGCAAAATTCGGCATTGCTCACGGAGTGGCTGTATTTTTAACTTTACCGGAGATAGCAGAATTAAATTACTGTGAAAAAACAAAACCTGTTTTTAAAGAAATTTTTGACTTATTCAATGTCAGACATATAGAAGATCTGAAACAAAATCTTAAGAATATCATGGAGAAAATGGGATTCAGTCCAGATTTGTCAAAATACGGAGTTTTACAAGATCATTTTCGTTGCATCGCTGAACATTCAATAGTTCCCGGAAGATCTGACAACAATCCTGTTGAAATAGATGTTGAAGAAATTATAGATATTCTTAAAAAAATCTGGCTCCTGTAATTCTCAAGTGGGTTGACAGCACGCATTCACACTCCTGTAATTCAATTTTCCCAGCATAAGATAGACAATGGCAATCAGATTTCGTTTCGTGGAATATCCCCGTGCCTTTACATGCCAAGGATCTTCAAGTCCCAATGCCGCTTTGAACAATGCTTCCATAACGCCCTCTCTGTTATCAGTTCTGTTCGAATATAGTATCCGGAGTTCTTTTCTGCAAGTTTGCCCACTTCCGGTTCACAGGAGCCATTTTATTTCTCTTCCTCAGATTTTGAAAGTTCTTTTTTTATTTCAAGAACTTTTTTAACAGAAAGACCTGTTATGGATGAAACTGTTTCAACGGGTATTTTGCAACGAAGAGCTTTTCTGCAGGCTTGCATTATTCCTTTTTGCATACCTTTCTGGATACCTTCCTGTCTGCCTTCCTGTTTTAAAATATCTCCCAGTGTCTGCATTTTATCCTCCAATGAGTTGTCAACAGACTTTACTTCTTCTATTATATTCACAAATTCCTCCTTTGCAACATTTGAGCTCCCGATAAGATATAAAACCATATAAGAGTTTTTATCAAAGTTTTCAAAAAATCCAAGCTTTGAAAGCGTTAAAAGGATCTCTTTCATTGTTTGAGCGTTCATTTTAAATGATTTTTTCATTATTTCAATGGAGATCTTCAGCTTTATGTCTCTCGCAAAATCCCCGGGTGATTTCTCCG